>CAZBUI010000196.1:0-3799 GCA_964495055.1 uncultured Candidatus Bathyarchaeia archaeon
GCCGAGGTGGGCAGACACAACATCACCGTGAACGCTATATGCCCCGGGTTCCCGGGGAACGAGAGGAACGTGGAGGTCGCCAGGGACCTGGCGCGTCACCTGGGTAGGCCCTTCGACCCGGACGATTACCGGGCGGAGATGGATGAGATAAAGCGGGCGGGCGTGCTGGGAGGGCGTTACCTTGCGGATGAAGGCTTCGCGGGGGCTTCGATAACCCTCGACGACGTGGCGAACATGGCGCTGTTCTTCGCGTCCGACGAGGCATGCAGGATCACCGGCCAGGATATAAACGTGTGCGGCGGATCGGTCATGTGGTAGCTACAACGCGTTGCTAACTACTTTACACATGACTCAATGGTCGTGTGGCTGATGGTTGTGTTACCAGCTCCATACAACCCACTCTCTTCATGCGTCCGTTTCAGTCGATGATTTTATCCTCACTTCTTTATTCTGGAAGATAATGGGTCTTGGTTTTCAGAACCCTTACTGTAGTTCCAAGAGAAAACATGATTAATTGTTAAAAACGGCTCTTTGTAACCACTTAATGGGTTACAAAATTGAAAGAGTGGACTTGTGTTCAAGTAGGGCATCATAAAAAATCAGTGAGGTTATAGAGAGTCATGAAAAGGAGGGTTGGAGTCTGCACACGTATCAGGCTCTAGGCACTCCAACAATGGCCAATCATTATCTGCTGTTTGAACGAGAAAAGTAGACAATCTATTTAAGCTACCTAATCGATAATTTTATCCTCACTCTTCTCTTTGAGCCCATAAAGGTTGGATTCTTTTTCTGTGTTATAGTGGCCCAACTACACTGTCTAGATCGAAGCGTTAACGAGAAAGGCCTTCATCGGCGGATCGCTTCATCGTCAACGGTCAACATGTCCACGAGCCTCCGTATTGCCTGAGTCGTGTATGCGTTGCAGACGTGCATCCTCGGCCCCTTATAGTGCCTCCTACGTTGCTCGAGGTCCGAGAAGTCCGTGCCGAAAGAGAGATCGATGCAGTCGCAGCTGAGGAACTGCTCCTTGAACCAGAAGTACCAGTCACGGGAATTGAGCCACGCGTCTCTCCGCCTCTCCCAGTCCTCTATGCTGGGGGTCCCGTACTTCAGCGAAAGCGCGATGGAGCCGGCCGACACGATGCCGCACGGCCCGTTCCCGGCTCCTAGGCCCGCCGCCATGCCGTTGGTGGCCTTGATGAGCAGCAGGTCGGCGTAGTCTACGCCGTCCACCTCCTTCAGCGCGTCGCGTAGCGCCAGCAGCGTCGAGTGGAGGCAGTTTCCCGAGACCTCCATGAAGTAGTGTTTTCTCCGCTGTTTTCTAAAAGAAGATTGATGTACTGTTGTGGTATTGAGAACTTTATCCTTGTCGCGTGGAGGAAATTTGGATTATATTATCGAGCCCCTTTAAGATGCGTCCTTATGAGGGCAGCCGCTACCACGAGCCAGTACCCGTAGTTGGGCAGGGTTAGGAATACGCTTACCCAGTAGCCCTCCTGAACGTAGAACACGATGACCAGCCCTATGCCCAGCACAAGCATGAGGGTGCCCAGCAGGTTGTAGCCCTTCAGGACCTCCCTGTCCCTGTAGGCCGTGTAGATCATCAGGAACCCGGAGAGGAACAGGAAGAAGTTGCCGACGTCCAGCGTGGTAGGCATGGAGACGTATCCGGCGTCCAGGCTTATAACAAGCCTGATTAACCTCGGCGCCGCACCCAGAAGCATGGACAGGAAACTCGCCATAGGCTACACAGTGGCGGCGATGGTGGCCATGATCGTGTTCACGGTCTACGGCTTCACCACCAGCATGCCGGACAACGTTTACACCAGGCACGGCCTACCCTTCACGTGGGGGAGGCACCAGACGATCACCATCGCGGGCCCCGTGGACACGTGGACCGTGAGGCTGAGCGCGCTGGTCGGCGACCTGGTCTTCTGGGCTGCGGTGGCGCTGACCGGCCCGCTGATGATGGCCAGAAAAGACCCGTTCGACGCCCAGAAAAATGGGGGCTAGGTGACGACGCCCTTCTTCCTCAGCGCCTCGATCTCGTCGTCGCCGTAGCCCAGCCCGGAGAGTATCTCCTCGTTGTGCTGGCCGAGGCAGGGCGCCGCGCCTGTGGCGGCCGGCGTCTCCGAGAACTTGACGGGGAAGCCGGGGAGGCGCACCCGCCCCGCCTTGGGGTGCTGTATCTCCACGATCATGCCGCGGGCCTTGACTTGGGGGTCCTCCACTACCTCGTCCACCTGGTAGATGGGGGCCACGGGCACGTCCACCCCTATGACCGCGTCCACGGCCTCCTTCACCGTCTTGCCGGCGACCCACCGCTGCAGCTCCTCGTTGGACTCCAGCTCGCTGCCCGTGAGCCCCTTGAGCCGGTCCACTTGGCCGCCCTCGGCGGCGATGTATACGTAGCCGTCCACTGCCTCGAAGAAGCCGAACAGTATCCCGGCGGTGGGCCTGTCCCTCCATATCTCCCACGCCAGCTTCCCCTCCACAAGGTAGTTGGTGATGGGTATGCCGGTCTGGGCTATCATGCAGTCCAGCTGGGCCACGTCCACCAGCTGCCCCACGCCGGTGCGGTCCCTGTGCCGGAGGGCCGCGAGGACGCCCACCACCGCCCAGAGGGCGGGGTCCAGGTCGCCGTGGTACTCCGCCGGCCTTATGGGCGGCCCCTGGGGGTCCACGAGGTCTCCGGTGAGCCTCATCCACCCCGACATGGCCTCGGCGACGGGGGCGAAGCTGGCCCGGTCACGGTAGGGGCCGTCCACGCCGAACCCGCTTAGGGCCGCGTATATTATGTCCGGCTTCCTGCTCCGCAGGTCCATGTAGCCCAGCCCCAGCTTTTCCATGGTGCCCCGCTTGAAGTTCTCGACCACCACGTCCGCGTCCTCCAGAAGCCTGAAGAATATCTCCTTGCCCTCCTCGCTCTTGAGGTTGAGGGTCAGCCCCTTCTTGCACTTGTTGAGGTACATGAACGGCGAGCTCTCGCCGTGGACCAGCGGCGGGTAGAGCCGCGCCATCTCGCCCCAAGGCGGCTCTATCTTGATGACCTCGGCGCCCATGGACGCCATTATCATGGTCGTGTAGGGCCCGTAGTAGACGTGGCTCAGGTCCAGGACCCTGACGCCTTCCAGCATCACGCCGCCGCCCCCTAGGGGAGCTCCCCGCCGTCGAGGGCGAGGAGCCTGTCCCAGTTATCCGTGGTCAATCGCTGGATGGCGTCGGTCTCGGCGTCGGTGAGGTGTCTGAACCTGCCCTGCAGCTTCAGCGCCTCGGAGACGGGCGCCAGCTCCCTCGGCTTGTAGGTCAGCCTGAAGTGTCTGCCGTCCTCAATCTCGTAGAGGGGCCAGAGCCCAGACTGGACCGAGAGCCGCGACACCTTTATGGCGTCCTTGGGGTCGAACCCCCAGCCCGTGGGGCACGGCGCGTGCACGTGCATGTATTTGAAGCCCTTCAGCTGCTTGCCGTACATTATCTTGGCTGTGAGGTCCTCGGGGTACGCCACCGACGCCGTGGCCACGTAGGGCACTCTGTGCAGCGCCAGTATGAAAGGCAGGTTCTTCTTGGCCTCGCTCTTGCCGCGGCTCGCCCCGGTCACTGGCGTCGTTGCGCTCCTGGCCAGGTACGGCGTCGAGCTGCTTCTCTGGCCGCCGGTGTTCATGTACGCCTCGTTGTCGTAGGTGAACCAGAACATGTTCTCGTTCCTCTCCGCGGCCGCCGAGAGCCCCTGGAACCCTATGTCAACCGTGCCGCCGTCCCCGATGAGGCCCGCTATGGTCACGTCCTCCCGGCCCATGAG
>CAZBUI010000197.1:0-746 GCA_964495055.1 uncultured Candidatus Bathyarchaeia archaeon
TAGATTCTCTCCCAGACGAGGTGGGTGCTCAGCCGTCTACCGCCGACGAGCATCAGCGGCGTGCTCAGGGTGAGCCTGCTGTCTTCGAGCCTGTACGCCCGCTCCTGGCTCTCGCCCACCCAGTTAGGGAAGAGGCTCACCTCAATGTGGTGGACCACGGAGCCGCCCTCGACCGTGTACCGGCCCGCGTAGGAGACATAGCCGGTTATGGCGGTGATCTTCTCTTCGGCGGTGCCTCCCCTGATGTCCCCGGACTCGAACACTGGGCGCCCCTCCTTCATGAAGGAGACCGACATGTAGCCGCCGGGGCTGTAGATGAGGTAGCCTGTGCGTTCGCCGCGGCGGACCAGCTCACCGCCCTCGTCCCTGGTCTCGACGGACAACAGCCTCCAAGCCCCCACGAGCCTCTGAGATTCGTCCACTAACCCATTCACCGTGGCCTAGAAGAGATTCGCCTGCGTCCATATACAAGTCTTTAGGCGCGTCCAGCTGAAGCGTCGAGAACGTTGTGACTGCTCTGTCTAGAGGAGGGTTTTGACGTAAAGAAATGGGGAGACTATGCGTGCCCCCGGTCTGGTGGAAGCGCGGGTTCAGGATAGATTCTATTCTCTATGGCACCGCACCGCCAAGCACAAGAACATGCTGTGGGTAATAACCGTTTTGCATGTCAACGTGAAGCACGTGCCCCGTCCACGTTTATCTGCACCGCCCGTGGAGTAGGCCGGAACCACAACGAATTTTGACTG
>CAZBUI010000197.1:756-3741 GCA_964495055.1 uncultured Candidatus Bathyarchaeia archaeon
GAATCCGGACGACGTATGGGACAGGATACGGGGCAAACGGAACGTGGTGGGCTACTCGAAGAAGCTGAGGAAGCGCATCAGGGACGGGGAGGAGCTGGACGAGGAGGTGATAAGGGTCTACGTCTCCCGGAAGGTGGACCCCCAGTCCCTCAGCCTCGGGGACATGATACCCGGGGAGCTCGACGGCGTCCCCACCGACGTCGTCGAGATAGGGGAGATAGCGGAGGCATTGGGGGCGGTGGTGGTTAGGCATCCGCGTAACGTGGTGTAAAGGGTTTATTTGTAGATTTTTCCTCTGTGGTCGATTTTCTCTATATATCTCTTTTTCCTTTTCGAATACCCTGAAGATGACGCGCAGGTCTCCTATCCTGATCCTGTAGTAGCCTTTCCTGCCTTTCAGCTTGGCTAGGTCGTGGGGCGTGGCGAAGAAGGGGTAGTTGCGGAGGTCGCCTATCTCCTGTGTTACTCTCCTTGCCCGCCGACTGTTTAGACCAGTTATGAACTTGTGTGCTGAGAGCGGCGGAGGTTAGCCTGGTATGGGTCTACTTCGACGCTTTCTCGAGTTCTTCCAGGGGTACCGTTTGGCCGCTCTTCATCTCTGTCTCGATGGTCTCCAGTTTCTTCCACTCTTCTGGGCTGAGCTCCTCCATGGGCATGAGCGTGGTCATCATCGATGTGAGGGCTTTCTCTATGGATTCGAGCCGCTGGTTCACCTTTCTCACCTCGGCGATGATGTCGTCGGTTGTTGCCTGGGTCATGTCGTTCCCATGTTGTTGAAGGTGGGTTAAATTTGTAGAGGTCTGGGGTGGAGTAGTCGTCATATTCGCTGGGCAGGACGCCGTGCTTTGGCCAGGGTCTCTGCGGAGATTGGCTTACCATTCTTCGTGCCGGAGCTGGGGGATCCTTGAGAAGTGCCTGGTGTTCCGGGTGAGGATGGCCTCGCCGTGCCTCATCGCCACGCCCGCTATCATGGAGTCCCTTGCGCCTATGGTTTCTCCCCGTGACCATAGGTCGGCGGCGATGGAGCCGGCTTTCTCGGATGCCCACAGGTCGAACTCGAGGGTCTCTAGGCTGCTCAGGAGCTCGAGGACCTGGGTGACGTTGTCTCTCCTCCTCTCTGAGCGGTGGGCTCCCAGGAAGAGCTCGAAGGCGTTGACGGGGGTCGTCGCCAACCTCGTTCCTCTCGTGTCCAGCTCCCTGGCTTTCGCGGCGGCCCTGGGGTCGCCTCTTAGGAGGGCGACCATGAAGTCCGTGTCTAGGCAGACCATTCCCCTTGTCTCAGCTCCGCGTCGTAGGTCTTCCAGAGATCGTCGATGTCCCCGAGTATCCGGTTAAGCTCCTCGTCGCTGCCCTGCCACGCCCCCGTGAAGGCCGCCAGGGGCTTCTTGCGGGGCTCGCCGAAGACACGTTTTATGACGTCGGTGAAGCTCTCCTTCTCCCTCTTCAGGCTTGAGAGTATCCTGTAGGCTTCGTCCGAGATGGTTAAGGTTCTGTGGCCCATGTCTCCGTCGTTTTCTGTGTATTTATCAGTGTATTTAATTGTTCCTCTGTTCGCGGTGCTTCGGGTTGCAGCCTGTTTTTAATATCTTGTTTTGGAATGCTTGTTTGCTTTGAGTCGTGTTAGCGTATATTCTAGTGGCTTTCTGGAAGAATCTGTTTTAGTAGGTTTTTCGTCGTGATGGTGGGGAGGCTTTCCTCGTCTAGTAGTTCTTTGTCGCCGGTCACGAGGTAGTCTATCCCGGGGTTTAGGGCTCCCAGTGCCACGGGTATGTCCTTCTTGTCTTCTAGGATGCCCATTTTTTCTTGTACGAGCTCGTTGGGTGGGTTATCGGTTACTGTCAGGCATTCATGGATGTACTGTGTGAGCCCGTTGATCTCTTCGTGGGTCAAACTGAACTCTTCCCTGTTCAGGACCGCCGTTACTTCGCTCATTACGTAGTGGTTTGTAACTAGTTTTACGGCGCGGATGTGTCCCAGCTCGAGCAGGGTGGCCTCGTTTCCGTGGAAGAGGAGTCCGCTTATTATGGTGTTAGCGTCGAGGAAGGCTTTGATGTTTTTTCCAGGCATCTCTGGATTCTTCCTCGATTATTTCGTTGAGTCGTTCTCGGGTTATGCCGCTTTTCTTGACCCGGGCTCTGATTTTTTCGAGTAGGTCTTTGTCTCCGCGTAGTTTTTTTAGGAAGTAGGCGTCGCCGATTTGCTCTATGGTTATGTAGTCGTTCTCGGTTATGTTTAGTTTTTCTCTGATCTCTTTGGGTAGGGTGACTTGGCCGACTCTTGTTACTTTGCATACGTAGGTTTCCGTCATCATGGGTCTCTGTATCTCTGAGCAACGGAGGGATTTAAGAATTTCTTAGATGGTTGTTTGATCGATATGTTTCATATCTGTTGTGGGGTATGTGTTTGTTGCCTGTATGTCTAGTGGTTTGGTCGTTGCCTGTCTGCCTGCTTTATACGAGGAGCGTTACGTTGCCCCGGTGCTGGTTCTTCTGTTGAGGCAGGTGGACAGGGTTAACATGTGCGACGACGGGTCGCTGGATCTGATGGGGGAGATAGTAAAGGCCGTGGGAGCCACGGAGGTGACGCTGGTCGGGGATGGCTGAAGGACGTGGGCCTATGTGGGTTGCCTGGCGCGACTTTTAGCCTGCTACGTAGTCCTTAAGGTGCTGTGTTGATTGCGCCTCTGAGGATTTTCTGTATAGCTTGTTGTCGGCGGTGAGGAGCGTGGATCCGAGTTTTTTGGCCGCGGTGACGTAGGCGCCGTCATAGTAGGTGGCGTCGTGTGTGTGGGCCCAGTCTAGGATGTCCCGGTGGTCGCCGCTATCAAGCTCCACCGTGGGGATGTCTAGGCCGAACAGGTTTCGCTGTTTTGCCTCGGCGGCGTCCAGTTCCATGGATTTGTTTCGTACAGCCTTCCACAGGGCGTTGCCGACCTCGTAGGTTAGGATGCTAGGGGCCGCCAGCTCGACGCGTCCCTCGATGTAG
>CAZBUI010000198.1:0-3719 GCA_964495055.1 uncultured Candidatus Bathyarchaeia archaeon
GTCCTCCATGTTGTACCCTGTACTGCTGAGGATGGCGAGTACGAAGTTCTGGCCCGCCGGCCGGTCGTTGTAGTTAATGACCTCCATGGGCTTCGTTGAAACCAGCGGCTTCTGCGGGTAGTGCAGCAGGTGGCCGCGGGTGTCAGACCTGTCGTTGTAGTTCAACGCGTAGACGCCCGGCGCCTGCTTCGACATGGCCGCCTGGTAGGTGTTACGGGGGCTCTGGTTATGCTCCGCGTATGGGATGATGCAGGCACCCACACCCAAGATGGTGTAGGGGCATATCTCCATGTGGGTGTGCTCCTCGGTGAGGCCCTCCTGGTTGACGGCTATGTAGGCGTTCTCCTCCTCGTCGGCGTCCAAGTACTCCAGTATGCCCTCCCTTACGAGGTCGCTCCAGGTCCACCGTTCCTGCTTGATGTTGCGGATGTGCCTCTGCTTAAGCAGGGGCTTGCCGTCCTCCACCACTATGAGGGGCCTCCGTATCCTGCCCTCGTCGCAGTTGACGTATATCTCGTTGTACCCGTGGTAGAGTACGATGTTCGCCTGGCCGCTTATCTCGCCCCTGCGGCGCATCTCCCTGAAGGTGTTCACCAGGATCTCCGGCGAGGTGCTGTACCCCAGGAGGTAGCCCTCGATGAACACCTTGGTGCCTTCGTGGCGCAGCTGCTCGTCGGCGTCCTTGGCCCTGGTGACCCCCATGAACTCGAGGGTGCGCTTTACCTTCTCGGCGTCCGTGCCGATGCTGACGCTGCTCATGAGCGCTAGGTTCTTGACGAGGCCGCAGTTGGCTCCCTCCGGGGTCTCGTTGGGGCAGAGCCTGCCCCAGTGGGTGCTGTGAAGGTCACGAGCCTCGAAGTTCGGCTGGCTCCTGCTCAAAGGCGACTGGAGCCTGCGGAGGTGAGAAAGGGTTGAAAGAGTGTTGGTTCGATCGAGGAGCTGGGTCATGCCGACGCGGCCCCGCCTCCAGTTGCCCGTGGCGAGGGCGTGCTGTATCCTGCTCGTAATTATCCCGGGCCTGACGGCCGCACTTATGAGCACGCCCTTGCGCCTGGTGCTCATGCGCCTGAACTGGTACCTCATGTCCCTGTAAAGGCTCCAGAAAGCAGACCTGAACAGCTCGGCAAGCAGCGGCCCCGCCAGCTTTATCCTCTTGTTCTTGAGGTGGTCCTTGTCGTCCTCCTGGCGCTGGCCCAGCTTGAGCTCGATGATCCTTGAAGCCATCTCGCCGAGGAATATGGCCTTGTCCAGCCTGTCCTCCTGGTCGCGGCCTATGTGGGGTAGCAGGTTCCGGTCCAAGATGGTCTCGGCGCGCTTTATCCTGAACTCCCTGACCTGGCCGAAGGCCACCCTGTTGCCGATGTAGAGCACGGCTTCCTCCACGCTCTGGACCGTTGAAGCCTCCCTGAAGCTGGCCTCCAGCTCGTTTAGAATATCGGGGTCGAGGCTGACCATCTCCGCCACGTCTCGGTCGGTCTCGACGCCCAGCGCCCTCATGAGTATGACGAGGGGCACCGGCACGGGGACCCCGGGGATGGTCACGACCATCTCGCCCTTGGACTTGAGGCTCATCTCGATGCGGGCCCTGAAGCCCACGGTGGTGCTGAAGACCTTGCCTTTGTAGACCGGCCTGGCGCCCCTGGTGTCGGTCTCCACCAGCACCCTGTTCGGCGCAAGGTCCTCCAAGCTCACTATGACGCGCTCGCTTCCGTTGACTATGAAGTATCCGCCCACCTCCTTGGGGTCCTCGCCGAGCTTGATGAGCTGGTCCTCGGTGTGCCTGCTGAGGAGGCAGAGGTTGCTCTTCACCATGATGGGGAGGTCGCCGATGTTGACCCGCTCATATGTCTCGCGGCCCTCGTCGTCCAGCTCGATCTCCAGGTAGAGGGGGGCGCTGTACGTGAGGTTACGTATCCGGGCTTCCCGCGGGTAGACCTCCCGGTTGGTCCCGTCCACCTCCACCACTCGGGGATCTCCTATCTCTATGGCGCCGAAGCGTATGTTATACGTGTGGTTGGGGACCTCGATCTGGATGCCCCCGATCTCGTCTATTATCTGTTGCAGCGTGTTCCTGGAGAAATCGTTGTAGCTGTCCAGGTGCTGCTTGACGAGGCCCTCCTCGTTGTAGAAGGACTTCATCAAATCCCATAGGTCGTTTTCCGTGAGAAGCATTACATCAACCTTTTTTGAGTTTGACTCGTTAAACGGGTAAGGGCGGGTTCATTAATGTCGGAGGGGTCAGATTCCGTCATTAAACTTGATTCACCTATTTTACAGAAACCTTCCTAACCCTAACGAGGCTATAACAATGGGCTACTGCTCCCTAATAAACTTTACTCGATTATTATGTTCTCTCTTGCACAGAGAGGCTTTTTTATGCCTTCTTTTTGTTTCGAGGCAAGTCTGTAGTATATGGGTGTTTTCGCCGCACATAATACAAACTTTTATAGGCGATACCTGTTATTCGAATTAAGCCTGAATATCTCTGGAGATGAAAAGTGAGTGGCGGACATGATTGAAAAAGTGCTAGAGCGAAGCGTCGGCAAGACGGTGCTGATAAAGGTTAGAGGCGGCAGGACCCTCAGGGGAGTCTTGGAGGGGTTCGACCAGCACGTCAACCTCTACATGAGTAACGCCGAGGAGGTAAGCGACCCGATGAACGTCAAGGAGATCGGCACCATCGTGTTACGCGGCGACAACGTCATAATGATAAGTCCGCCGCCGGAGTAGAGCTGAAGACAAATGCCCACCAAAGCAGCGATTCACCACGGGAAACGAATCCACATACGTTGCAGACGCTGCGGCAGACGCGCCTACCATATAAGGAACAAGGTGTGCGCGGCGTGCGGGTACGGAGCCTCAAGTAAGCTGAGGAATCCGGCTAACAACAGGAAGACAGCGAACCGGAGCAGGCGAGTCCACTAGGCAAGTTTTTTAGGCTGTCTGTTTGCCCTGTATTCTGCGGGCGGGAGTACCCGAGGCTGGCCAAAGGGGCGAGACTTAAGATCCGTTTCTCGGGTAGGATATCTCGTGTCTTAGGACTTCGAGGGTTCGAGTCCCTCCTCCCGCACCTACATTTGAACCCAGAAGAGTTCACTGATTTTGAAGAGTATCTGAGAGACAAGGGTTATACTGCTTCCACAGTCGAAACCAAGATGAGTCTCATTAAGCTATTATCCAAGAGGTCTGAGAACCTCTGGGATTCAGAGGCAGTTACCCGGGTGATTAAAGAGGCTGCTTGGATTAACAGAAGAAAAAACAATGCCTGTTATGTTTATAAAAATTGGTGTGAGTGGAAAGGCTTTGATTATGTTTTCGAGAAATACAGAGAGAAGCCCTCCCCACTGCCATTTATCCCATCCGAGAAAGAACTTGACCAGTTGATAGCTGCATGTAACCCGTTTTATGCCTCGTTCCTACAGACTATGAAGGAGACGGCTTTCAGACCTGGAGAGGTTCAGCTTCTTAGGGTTGTCGATATTGACTTTGAGAACCGGGTGGTGACATTGAACTCTCCCTTGAAGAACTCGAAGCCTAGACAGAAACGGTTGAGTGAGAAGTTGGTGGCTATGATTAAGCTTGTAGCTATTGACAAGGTGGAAAGTGAGGTTATCTGGGATAGGAGCTATAATGTGATTCACAGGGCTTTTTATGAGACCCGGAAGTCTCTCTCAAGAAAGTTGCAGAACCCGAATTTCATGAAGATTACCTTCAAGACT
>CAZBUI010000199.1:0-3660 GCA_964495055.1 uncultured Candidatus Bathyarchaeia archaeon
TCTGCGTAGGGGGCGCTTACCCCCTTTATCTCCAGCACCTTGTTGAGGAGGTAGTTGTTGTTTAGGACCGCGATTTCAGCGACTTCCCTCAGACCCTTCGCGCCGAGGCTCATCACCCATGCATAGGATTTCAGCACGACGGGCGCCACGCCGTAAAAGGCCCTGACTTTACCGATGCTCTTGGGCCTGTCGTAGTCAAGGTAGTATCTGGTGCCGTCGAACGCCACGACGGGAGCGGGCAGGTACTCCGCTAGCTCTTCGGTTACGCCGATGGGGCCTCCCCCCGGTCCTCCACACCCGTGGGGCGTCGAGAACGTCTTGTGGAGGTTAAACTGGCAGAGATCGAAACCAGTATCCCCCGCCCTAGTTATCCCGATGATGCCGTTAGCGTTCGCCTGGTCGTATGCGCAGAGGCCCCCGGCTTCATGGACGACGTCGACGAACTCCTTGATTTTAGGGTTGAATATTCCTGTGTCCTCGGGGTTCGTTATCATCAATCCGGCGGTTCGCTCCGAGACCGCCGCCTTTAACGCCTCCAAGTCGGGGTAGCCGTCCTCGTCGGGGTACAGGGTGATGACCTTGAACCCGGCCACCCTGGCGCAGGCCGCATCCGAGGGATGGGAGAAGATGGTCGTGATCATCTCATCCCTCGTATCGGCCTCCCCCCGTTCCTCGTGGTACGCCCTTATGATGGACGCGTTCGCGTATATGCCCTGGGAGCCTGAGCTGGGCTGGAGGCTGAACTCGTCCATCCCCGAGACCTCCTTGAGGATCTGTTTGAACCTGTACATCACCTCTAGGATGCCTCTGACGGTCCCCTCGTCCTGCAGCGGGTGGATCTCGTTCACCTTAGGGGACCTGCTCAGGTGTTCGTTGATCTTCGGGCTGTACTTCATCGTGCAGGTCCCCTGCCCCACGTCGATGTTCAGGTCCGTCCCAAGGGTCCCCTGGGACAGCCTCATGTAGTGCCTGAGGACCCGCGACTGGCTGACCTCAGGCAGCTCAGGGGGGCGCTTCCTCCGGACGCCCGGGGGAATAGACGACAGGACGTCCCCGACCTCCCTCTTCAGGTCTTCCTCGGCTTCGGGCACTAGGATGCCTCTCTCCCCCTCCTGGCTCAGCTCGAATATTACCTCCTCATCCCACTTGGCCTGGTGGAACCTCCTTATCTTCGGCCGTTTAGCCGTGATATCCACCACCATCTAGCCGACCACCTCCAGCAAGGAATCACGCAGTCTATCGATGTCCCCCTTGGTGTGTACCTCTGTGACGCAGTAGAGCGCGCTGTTCCCCAGCCCGGGCATCTCCCGGTTCAGGTCCTTTCCCCCAAACACTCCGTGACTCAACAGCGCTTTGTTGATCTCCTCGACCGTCTTCCCGGTTTCATCGAAGTTCACGGCGAACTCCTTGAAGTGGGTCGACCCGAAGACAGGGGCCTTGACCCCCTCGATCTCGGACAGTTTCGCCATGGCGTAGTGCGACGCCTGCATGATCCTTTCCCCTATCTCCTGCATGCCCTTCGGCCCCATCAGGGCGAGGTATACTCCCGCGGTTATGCCCCACAGGGCGGTGGCTGTCCCTACGAACTCTTTCCCCTCCTCCCGGAGCGCGAACGAGGTTCTATCGTAGTAGACGTCGCCGAAGCCATACTCCCCCTCGACGGAGGTCGTGGTGATGCCGAACAGCCTCGAAGGATACTCCGCCACGTACCTCTCCTCGTCCCGGGTCGCTATGAACCCGGCGTGGCCCCCGCCGTACTGCATGTGCATCCCCAGGGGCTGGATGTCCCCGCAGACGATGTCCGCCCCATACTCACCGGGGGGCGCCAGGACCCCCAGAGAGATGGGGTCCGCCCCCACGATGCACACCGCGTCATGGTCGTGGACGATCCCGGATATCTCCTCTCCCTGGCCCTCGATGAAGCCCAGGTATGAAGGGTTCTGAAAGTAGACGGCGGCCGTCTTCGAGGAGATCATTGATGCAAGGGAGTCGAGGTCTAGCTGACCGGTCTGGGAGTCATAGTCGAGCATCCTGAGCTCCACCCAGGGCTTGCAGTAGTCCCTGATCTTCGACAGCTCGTCGGCTCCAATGGTCTTAGGTATCAGCACCTCTCGTCGGCCCGTGATCCTCACAGCCATGAGGATGGAGGTAGCCGAGGCCTGCATCCAGTCATACGTGGGAACGTTGACGACGTCCATCTCGAGAAGCTCGCCCATCATGCTCGCATACTCGAAGAGGGCTTGGAACCTCCCAAGGTCGTCGTAGGGCTCCCCCGCGTAGGCCGTCAGAAACTCACCTCGCTGGTTCACCTCGTCGCATATCGCCGGGACATAGTGCTGCCAGCACCCAGCTCCCAAGAAGTTTAGATATTCATTGCATGTCTTGTTCTTTGAGAGGATCCCCTCAACGTGTCTCCTCAGGCCGTACTCGGAGAGGAAGGGCTCAGGTAGATTCAGGTCCTCCCTGAGCCTGAGTTCCTCGGGTATGTCGGCGTAGAACTCGTCAACGCTCTCCGCCCCTACCTCATTGAGCATCCGCTCCTTCACCGCGGGCACGGAGTTCGGGATATATGGATGAATGACGTGTTTATCCTCTTTCATGTAATTTCACCTAAACATTGGAGAACGCTTGTTTAATTGTTTTCAAGAAGGGCCGGCGTCTTCACACCTATTAGACAGCTGGAATGGGTGCTAAACCGATGTCAAATACCTTCGGCCACTACCTGCTTTTTGAAAGAGGGGCCGATTAAATCATTATAATAGAACCCGCGCGCGAGTATGGTTTGCTACTGGGTGTGGCAGTACCCCCTTCTGAAATCGACATCATCCTCCGTTAGAGAGCTTGCTAGGCACGAAGTGTCGAAGCAAGGCTCTATCGGGAGGATTTTTCCCCTCAACACACAAATCATGGCCCCGGATAGGGTACAAACCATGTACTCGGTGCGCACGGGACTGAACAACCTCTGAAACGGTGAGAACAGGACTTCTAGGTTTTAGAATCCACCTTACTACAACATAGGCGAAGGCAAAAAGAATCCAAGCCGAGGTAATATACATCAGATCGAACTTTATGTTGGCGAACAGTGAATGGGGTAGGGCCAGCCAGCTTGGAAAATCGATCGGGTTGGACGCCATGGAGAGCAGGAAGATGTTCTCCAATCCGTCACAGCATCCAGCTAGAAGCCCAAGGATCGATACGGTGTACCCTATCTTCCTCCCACGACTACCCTTTCTGAGTCTCCTTGAGAGGATAAGAGAGGAACTGAAGAGAAGTGTTCCGTAGGACACCATGAAAAGGTAGTCAACCAAGTTTCCCATGATGAAGAAGGAGATGTCAGTACCGCTCATGTTGCTAAAGCATAACCTGATGTACTCGCCATCGAACCCGAGTTGGGTCTCCTCCAGATCACCAGGGTAGTTCGATAGCTCAAGCAAGTAGATTACGGTGGGAGCAGAGACGACCAGCAAGCCTATGCTGGCTATTAGGAGCGTCCTCAGCCTCCGGTCAGATGGTGTCTCTGTTAGATGATCGTACACTCTACCAAGTTTGTCCTTTATCACAGTCTTTCACTGAGAAACGAACCTCTATCCATCGATAAATGTGGCACATTGGACGGATACGTGATACAAAGGATTCATAAGAAGTACAGTTGAACAACAT
>CAZBUI010000200.1:0-3649 GCA_964495055.1 uncultured Candidatus Bathyarchaeia archaeon
GGCCGAGGGGGTCCTGCGGAAGGCGGAGGAGATGTCAGACTCGACTGGGCTGCCGTCGATGTTGGACCTCATCGCGGAGAACGCCGTGGCGGCGTCGAGGTTCCTGGACTTCGTGGTCGGGGCCACGGACATGCCCATCTTCCTCGACATCGTGTCCGAGGAAGGCCTCATGGATTCCCTGCAGTACGCCTCGGATCATGGGATGATGGACAGGATCATAGTCAACTCGCTTAACCCCCACTCCGGTAAACAGCTGTACGACAAGATCAGGGAGACAGGCTGCACCAGCGCCGTCCTGCTGCTTCACAGCTCCGAGTACATGTTATCCTCCGACAAGGCCCCGCTCCTGGAGACGATGGTTCCCAAGGCCGAGGCGGCGGGGGTGAAGAACATGCTCATGGACACGGCTGTCATCGACATCCCGACCCTCGGGTTGGCCACCAAGGCGATCCACAGGATCAAGGACAGGTACGGCTACCCGTGCGGCTGCGGAGCCCACAACGCCGTGGCGTCCTGGAAGCGGTTGAAGAAGAAGTACACCAGGGACGCGGCCACCGTGGCGATAGGCGTGGTCAACGCGCTGCCCATAGCCGTTGGGGCCGACTTCGTCATCTACGGGCCGTTGAAGAACGCGGAGACCGTCTACCCTGCCGTGGCGATGATAGACGCCGCCTACAGCCAGCAGATGATAGAGAAACGGAGGAGGCCGAGCAGGGATCACCCCCGGTTCAGGATAGGCTAGCAGGTTGTCGTTATCCCTCAATTATGGATAATTGGTCGTAGAACCATTTTCATGTGAAATCTTTCAGCGTCAACGCTCATCAGCCGTGAACTCTAGTACCGTGCCGCATTGAAGCAGCTTGAACCTTTCTCCCATCCTATCCGATATCCTCTTCATGGCCTCGAAACCCGTGCAGTGGCCGGCGCACACCGTCTCGGCCGCGTCCAGCTCGTCGACGGTCTTGCTCAGCTGCTCCTCGTCGGCGACCCTGAGATGGAACCCGCCGATGACGCCGATGATCTCTTCGACGCCGGTCACCCTCCTCGCCTGCTTCATTATGTTGACTATGCCGGCGTGGCTGCACCCGGATATAACCACTAGGCCCCGCCCAGAGACGTTGACTATTAGGCTCACGTCGTCGAGCTCAGGGTCCTGAACCAGCTCTCCGTCCACCTCTATGTGTACGTTCTCCAATGGCTCGTATCCTGTGACCCTCTCCACCTCCCCCGTGGATGTCACCCCCGGCATGAACTCGAAGGGCTCGCTTGACAACAGCCATCTTCCCCCGTTCGCCTCAACCGTCGCTCTGCTGCTTCTCTCGGGGACGCCTATGTACCTCATGTTCTGCCTGACGACGTAGCACCTGCGGAAGAGATCGGGGTGCGCTACTACTTCTACCCCTTTCCGGGTCTTCTCCGTTACTCCGCCCAGGCCGCCCGTGTGGTCGTAGTGGCAGTGCGTCAGGAAGATATAGTCGATTTTGGTGGGATCTACCTCTAGCAGCCTCATGTTATGCAGCAACGGCTCCGAGGTGAGCCCCGTGTCCACGAGCAGCCTCAACATGGTGCCGTGCCTCTCAGCCTCGACGAGCAACGACAACCCGAACTCTCCCCAGAGCTCCGTGTCGTACCCTGCGTCGTCCACCACCAGCGCCGTTATCCTGACCCGGTCAACTTCGGTCTGAACCAATCCTGTTCTCCTCCATAACCACTCATTTTTCTGCATGGGATCAGGGAAGCCGAAGGTCCTCCCAGTCTTCATCCAGAAGCCGCTTATAGTCCTCGGTCGTGGCCCGATTGTTCCTGTTGAGCACCGTGGGCTCTGTCTCGTGTTTACCGTCCGCGTAGATCAGCAACTTGTTGCCGTATGTCCCCGCCAGTTTATCCAGCTCCCTTACGCATTCCTCGGGGGAGAACGAGCCGCTGTACTCCCCTCCCGCGATGGGGGAGCAGAACTTGCCATCGTGGTGGAACCTCGCCAGCACCTTGTTGCCTCTGGGCCAGTCCAGCATCACGTTTTTCATCGATATCTTAAGCCGGGCGTTGTCGAACGTGGCCTCGTACTTCGGGACCCAGACGTAGTGGTGGCTCCCCGGCACCTCTCCTTCCATCAGGTAGTTGTCTATGCCCAGCATCTCCAAGACCGCGCTCATTATCATCCCCTGAACCATGCAGTGGCCCGCGCTGGTCCTGAACGACTCGTCGATGGAGTACTCGACCAGGCACTCGTCCCAGAGATGCCCCCACACATACCCGTAGCCGGGAAGGGAGACCCTCCCAACCCACTCCTTGTTGAGCACGACGAGTTTATCGTATCCGCTGGCCTTGAGGGAGAGGGCGGCGAGGTACGCAGCAATGGGGCTCAGCTTATTGGCCCTTATGAGTATCTGCTCGAGGTAGCCGTAGTACTGCCATGCCTTGGCTTTCTTCGCCGGGAGCGCAGTGTCCCATATGCTGTGCAGGGGGAACCACTCAGACAGCGGGGTGGTGCAGGTCTGGCGGCCTGTGCTGCGGCAACTACATATCTCCGCCATAGCCCATTGAGCCTGATTTTCTAGTCTCGACACGTCTCGGAGCTTCTCAACGATCTCCTTCTCGAAAGGCGTCAAAGCGGGAACATTGTTTTTTTCCGCGTATCCTTCCACGACTTTTCTTAGTTCTTGGTCCCTGTCGGTGTCGTCCCTGCCCATCAACGGATACCAGACATGTTCCTCGTTGAAGATTAGCACGGGATTGCCGTCAACCTCCGGGGCCTGTCTCTGGGTCCGGGCGTCCACGATGCCCTCGTCCTTGTAGAGATAGGTTCTCTCGTTTCCGCAGTGTACTATGAAAAGCCCGTCATGGCTTCCTTTACTGACCTTCTCCCTCTGGTACAGGAGGGCGGCTTTCTCCAGCTCGGTCAAGAGGTTCTCCCTGGTCTTCAGGGTGCTCGCCACGGGCAGCATCCTCCTGTCGAGAAAAGATAGAATCGGGTAGCCCTCCGGGTAGAGGTCTTGGAAAGACGCTAGTTTGTATGCGTCGAAGTCGACGGCTTCGAACCTGAAGGGGGGGTACTTCCGGAACTGCATGTCCGTGAGGAACTCGCGGCTGTGCACGTCCTTAACCGCGTACGAGTTGCTGTACCCACGGTTCGTCGTTATGTGAGTAATGAACCTGGAGTCCCCCTTCAGATGGATCTCGGGGTGAGCCAGAGACAAGACCCGGGACGCGTAGAGACCGTATCTGGTGTAGCTGTCGTCTTCAGCCTCGGCGACGGCTTTCCTCCAGGCCTCCTCATGGACCTTCGCTGATGAATCCATTTTTCATCACAGGTTTAGACTGGGAAACCAACGGACCATGGGCTTATTACATTTTAGAGCCTAACCTGAAACTTCGTTGAACAATGCCGGGTGAAGGTTGTTTCATTCAAGCAGGAGAAAGGTGCGGGAGGAGGGACTCGAACTTGCTATTTTCTTCTTTCATGGCATTATATGGTAGGTTTCTGGGTTTTTAAGCAGGTTTTCCCGGGGTACACAAGGGATTAGATACACTGTTTGATTTTTCTTCATGTGTCACGGAGGAGCCCGGTTACTCGTAGGTTCGTGCATCGACCCAAAGAGGTCATAGTCCGTAAGGGTAGGAACGTGGATGAGATCAAGAAGAAGATCAG
>CAZBUI010000201.1:0-3620 GCA_964495055.1 uncultured Candidatus Bathyarchaeia archaeon
TATGGAGCAGGAAAAGATACTAGGCCCATACCCCGTACCAACGGAGATAGGTACGGACTCGGAGTTCAGCGTTAAGGTTACATCATACAGAGGTAACGTGTACGAGTCCCAATCAGGAATAATCATCTACGACGGATCTGAAGGAGATTGGTACACTGAAAATCTAAGGGTAGTTGTCATAATAGGCAGCGAGGGAAGCGGCTGGTGGGGTCTTTTCGGCTCCTACAGGGCAACCCTCACGAGAGACTCGCCCTACTTCTATGATCAGCAAAGTAAGACGTGGACCATGGGGATTTGTATGTTTACGTTTGACGTAACAGAAACAGGGCCAGGTACCTACCACTTATTGGTTGAGAGAAGGACCGGGGGATGGTGGAGCCCGCAATGGTCGTCAATATATGAGGATGATGTAACTATCACTTGGCCAGGGGGACCATCTGTGATAGAGGTGTATTTATAGAGAGACGATTTTTTTTTAAAAAACAATGTTATTCTCATCCATCCAATTGTTTCGATAATAAAAACGCAGTATCCTTCGAAAGTTGTACCTTATCTATAAAGCAGATAACCGATTCATAATCTCTTTATTAACTCTCCTTGGGTTAGGTACAGGTCTCATGGAAAAATTGATCACCAGATTCAGGATGTACTCGGGAACCCCAATCAGGGATGAAGGTATACCCCAGTTGACCCCCCGTAAGAAACGGAGCTGAGACGGTGTAAGAAAATGGATAACGGATATAGATTTGACTTGGCGTTAGATAAACCATTTATAAACAGAATGGTGTTACTCTGTTTTCTCTTCATCCTGCTGGCTTCCATGACGCCGGTTCCCGCCGTCAAGGGAGCCAGCGTCACCCTCAGGAAGCCTTTCGAGCCGGTTTTCATCAACATGCCTGCCCCCACGCCGTGGGACGACGGGCAGCACGAGCTCACGATTCAACTGCAATCTGGAAACCAGTACCCTGTTCCCGGTGAGGTCAAATGCAGCCTGGAGAAGGGCCAGAAGTACCACATTTTCCTTGTGGGCGACTTTGTCTTCAACAAGACCCTAGATTCATCGGATCTAACCGACTACGACCTGGAAGTCTACGACCCTTACATGCGCCTAGTCTCGAGGCACACCGAGTCGGCTGGGCAGCCGGAGCAGGTAGTCAGAGGTGGACCCAAGCATTACTTCGTGCCCGAGATGGACGGTTCATACACCTTCAGGATATACAACGACCCCAAAGACAGCAAAGGAGAAGACCCTGCTGTTTTCATGCTTATCAAACACATCGAGATGAACACTAGGTACAACGTCACGCTATACGGTAAGCCCCGGGTGGGGGAGCCCTACCCGTTCTGGTTCAACTACGCGTACGAGTTCGACACACCCAACGAGGACTACCATCTGGTGGTAAAGGTCCCGGACCCGGACTCCTATACTGGGTACTCGGGCCTAGACATGTACGAGGCCAGGGTCTACCCCATGGCGAACCCCTCGATCGGAGTAGGCCACTATCTGAACGGCCTAGCCGTGCCCTGGGGGCATCTTCTATCTGGGGAGAACGACGGCATATACGGCGGCTACGACCCATCAGTCGAAGGAGCCAGCCTGATAGACTACACCGCGAGCTGCGAGTACAGCGGCGAGGACATGGTGGTGACCTTCGGGAAGCCGGTCCACAACGAAACCGAGACCGTGGTAGACGACCCAACGGTCTTCTACTACCTGGTGCTATTGGCGGAGTACGACTACGGCACCGTGGATTTCTACCTCAAGACAGACTACAGGCCCTTGAACCTCACCCTGCTGGACCCCGACATCGTTGGCTACACCGGAGACGAGACGACCATCTACGTGAGCGTCGAGGCACATCACAAGGTAGACAGCGTCCGTATGAACTACACCACGGACGACTGGGAGACAAAGGGCACCGTCGAGATGAGGCGGTGCGATGAAGGCTACAAGGGAAACCTGCCTAAGTTCAAGCTCAACGAGTGTGTGAAGTACAAGGTAACTGCCCTGGACGAGGTAGACAACAAGGGATCGACCCGAGGCGAGTTCGAGGTCAAGAACAAGGTGGACCTGAGCCTAAGCTGTTCACGCAAGTCGCTTTACGGAGGCGAGTCACTGACGGTCCTGGGGGCCTCGTCGATGCCCAACACGGATCACACGCTGAGATTCGTCTGCGGCAGACGCTCCAACGTCGTGAATATTAAGACCAACACTGTCGGAGAGTTCCAGTACACCTATACCCCCCAGTGGGTGGGCGACTACGAAGTCACCATCGAGTACAATGGAGACGGCGTCAACCACGTGGCAGTCTCGCAGGCAAAGGAGTTCTCTGTAGAGAAAAGGCGTTTCACGGTGTCCACGCAGATCGACGGCGTCGCCAAGAATACCAAGCCCTTCGAGCTGTCAGGGACGGTGAGCCCGGCCGTCGGCGGCGTCCCCGTAAGCTTCATTATAGTGACGCCCACAGACAGCTTCGTGGAGTCCTGCAGGACCTCGCAGACGGGTTCATTCAGCACCATCATCGTGCCGGAGGAGCTGGGGGAATGGGAGGCGATAGCCCAAGTAGACACTGGGGAGCTTTACGAGTACTCGTCGAGCCAGCTGACAACCTTCAAGGTGGTGAAGCTGTCGATCCCAGAGGTCATCATACTAAAGGCACGAGAGTTCACCGAGCCTCCTCTGCTCTACGTGCCGGTGGGGCTGGTAGCCGCCCTCGGGCTGGGTTACGGCTTCAAGACCGGGTTCATACAGAACCTGAGGTCCAAGAAGGGGAACGTGAAGGTCAAGGAAATAGTCGAGGAGCCTAAGGACGCTACTTCCTACAGGCGCCGCAGCAGTCGCAAAGGCTAGATGAAACCCTGCGAGAGCCTGATGGAGTCCTCAAGCCCGAGCTCCCAGCCCACGGCGCCGACTATGTCGAGGAGGTGCACAGGGTTGCTCGATTTCGGTATGGCCACTACGTTCTCCTGTGAGATCAGCCAGTTAAGCGCCACTTGAACCTGGGACTTCCCGTATTTCTCGGCGACCTCGTCGAGGACTTTGTTCCCAGGCTTCGCCAGTATGCCCCTTCCGAGGGGCCTGTAGGCTATGAGTGTCCGGTTCTCGGCCTGCATCCGGGGCAGGAGGTCCATCTTGGGTTTCTGGTCGAGGAGGCTGTACTCCACCTGGTTTGCGACCAGGGAGTGGCCCTCCAGGTGGCTCTGGGCCTCCCTCATGAGGCTCCAGTCGAAGTTGCTGACGCCGATGAGCCGCGTGTAGCCTTCCTCGGCGCAGCGCTCCATGGCCTTCATGGTCTCCCGGAGGGGGACGTCGGGGTTCGGCCAGTGGACCAGGTACAGGTCTACGTAGTCTAGGTTCAGGCGTTTCAGGCTCTTCCTCATGCTCTCCATGAGGTCGTCGTAGCGGAGGTGGTTGTGCCATACCTTGGTGGTTATGAAGAGGCTGTCCCGAGGGTAGGGCTCCACGGCTTCGCCGACGAGCTCCTCAGCGTGGCCTGCGCCGTAGTACTCGGCGGTGTCGATGTGTGTGAGGCCCAGCTCGACGGCCATTCTTATCGCCGTAACGTTCTCTTCGTCCCAGCGGTGGTCCTCGATCTGTCGGCCGCCCATCCCCCAGGTGC
>CAZBUI010000202.1:0-3506 GCA_964495055.1 uncultured Candidatus Bathyarchaeia archaeon
GGGTGCGGCACGGGCGCCAGCCACCCCACCGACATCGAGGCAGCGGCTAGGGTCTGCCTTGAGGTGGCCAAGGCTTTCGGTAAGGGGATGTGCAGCTTCTACGACGAGGAGGAGTGGGCCACCATAGTGAAGCGCTACGGGCCTCTAAGTCACCTTCAGACTCTTGGCAAGAGTGGATGACCCTTGCCCACCACGTTTTCTTCGCCGATCCGGTAGTTTATATGCTGTAAAGACCAAGACCAGATCGGTGGAAATGTATAGAAAGATTCTCGTGGCGTTCGACGGCTCCGAACCGTCGAAACACGCCTTGGACCACGCTGTGAGCATAGCGGACAAGTGGAAGTCAGAGCTGGTGATACTCTCAGTGGTCCCGCGGGTGATGATGCCCGTGTTCCCGGACGAGGGGTTCGGAGCCGCCCCGATAACGGCCGCCCAGGACATGAGCGAGTACCAGGAAAAGATGAAGGAAATATACGCGGGCAGCCTCAGGGAGGCAGAGGAGGACATCGAGGAGGCGTTCCCCGACCTCGTGGTATCCACCAAGCTCATGGAGGGCAGGCCTTCGGCCATAGTAGTGGAGGAGGCGGAGGAGGAAACCATCGACCTCATAGTCATCGGGAGTAGGGGCATCGGTGGGATCACGGGCTGGATACTTGGGAGCACGAGCCGCAGAGTCGTAGAGTCGTGCACGAAGCCCATACTCGTGGTGAAGTAGCCGCAAAGGGCAACCCTTTTTCTTACATGAGAGGATCATAGAGGATACCATGAAGCCGCTGGACGCCCTGAGGAAGGCCGGAGAAATAGCCTCGAAGGTTAGAGAGACCGTTCTGCATGAAATCGAGCCAGGCGTCAAGGTCCTGGAAATATGTGACAGGGCCGAGAAAATGATCAAGGAACTCGGCGGCGGCATAGCCTTCCCCACCAACGTGGACATAAACAGCGTCGCCGCCCACTATGTGTCGCCGGTGGAAGACGACACATTGGTGCCGGAGAGATCCTTGGTCAAGCTGGATGTGGGTGTCCACGTCGAAGGTTACATCGCTGACACCGCGGCCACGGCGTGCTTTGATCCAAGCTTGGTTTACCTCGTTGAGGCAGCTGAGGCGGGTCTTGATGCCGCCATCAAGACCATCAGACCGGGTATCAGAGCAAGCGACGTGGGCGTCGCGATAGAGCAGGCTATAAAGGCGAGGGGGGCGAAGCCCATCAGCAACCTAACTGGGCACAAGCTGGCGAGGTACGTGGTCCACGCCGGCGCCAGCATCCCCAACGTCGCGGGCCGCGACCACCACCTGTTACAAGAGGGAGATGTCTACGCCATCGAGCCCTTCGCGGTGCCCAGCAACGCGGACGGCCTTGTGACTGACGGGCCTCCCAGCAACATATACAGGGTGCTGAAGAAGCACAGCCTCAAGGGAACCGCCAAGAGGATGCTGAAGCACATACAGGCGGAGCACCGCACGCTTCCATTCGCGTCTAGATGGGTGCTGAGGAGGTATCCCGGCCCTGAGGGCGTCAAGGCGTTCAACGAACTCCTCGACTCGAAGTGCATAATGAGCTACCCTCAGCTCGTAGAGAGGAGCAGGGCGATGGTGGCCCAAGCCGAGCACTCCGTGATATTGACGGACGGCGGCTGCGAGGTAACGACGGCGTAGCTACTTCTTTTTATCTTCCTTGCGGGTGTGGATCCTGGTTATCACCATGTTGCCCTCGCACCTGGTGCATGGCTCGTCGTTCTTGTATATGTAGTCGCCTCTCTGGAATGCGCGAACCCGCTTCAGGTTGCATTGAGGACACTCTAGGGTCGTTATGACGTCGAACTTTTTAGGCTTCAGGGGGTCCTTCGAGGGAGGTTTGGGTCTGAAGAAGGCGTAGCCTATGGCTATGAACCCGCTGGTCCCTATGATCATGTACATGAAGGCCACCTCGATGTCTCCGCTCCCGTAGGCCTGGAACCCCATGTAGAGGCTCACCAGCGCCAATGCGCCGACGATTATCATCGCGGCGAGGGTGACCCAGTTCTGCGCCGCTCCACCCACCAGGGGCGGCGTTTCACCGCTCATCCGTTTCACTGCGCAACCCCCACGGTGTTCCCTATTCCGGCTACCAGCACGGTGTCTCCTTCTTTGCTGTAGTCAAGTATGAGGCCTTTGACGCTTGAGACCGCCTTGTCGGTGGCCTCGAAAAGCGGCTGCACGAGGGGAGCCACGACGTGCTCGATGCCCTGCTTTATCGCGACAGCGTACATAGGTATACCGTGCTCAGTGGCTGCCTGCTCGATCTTGTACTTCTCGACGCCTGGGCCGCCGATGGCTGCGCCCACGCCCTCCGCGATGTCGCCGACCTGCTCCCCCTCGAGCTTCCCGGCTGCGTCTACGGTGATGAGCATGGTCACCTTGTCCTTGTTATCGTCTAGCATGTTAGAGATCGCGTCCCCGGGCTTGCCCACGCTTCCGCCTGGCCCCTTTGCCTTGAGTATTATCACGCGTCTTCCTTCGTACTCTATCTCTCCGGCCACCATCTCCTTGGCGACGTCCCTCGTCTCGGCCCCGTTCAACAGCTTAGCCGCGACCAATGGGCCCACGCTGTCGCCGATGGGCATGCCGTCCCTGAACGCCGTAAGGGCAGAGCTGTAAGCCTCGATCTGCTGAAGAATCATGGGCAGTATCATGTGGATCTGCATTATGATGTAGATGTTCATGGTCTTCTTGCCGAGGAGGTAGTAGTGCCGTATGACCTTGTAGAAGATGTTCAACGCGAGGGACGCCTCCAGCAGGTTTTCTATGTTGTTTCTCTCGGCGGGCTCAGCGTTCGGTGCCATTACCTCGACCTCCTTCTCGAAGGTGAACTCGCGGACGTTGAGTATGTTGCCGAGCTTCCCCACTATCCCCGCCGGGTCCATGCTCACAGGCTCGATCATGAAGTGCTCTAAGAAACGCTCCACCATGGGCGTCGGGTCCCTATCCGGTTTTCCGATCTCTTTGATGGTCTCTATGGATGTGGTCTTGCCTTCGTCGCGGAGGCCCTTGATCTTCCGCAGGGTCGTCTCTATCTGCCGGAGCATCGTCATGGCCTGAATGCGCTGGGCGTAGAAGAGGTAGATGATGAATGCAAAGCTGAAAAGCGTCTGTAGGATCATCCCAATATCGCTATCAGACTGAAGCAACGACATTAAATCACTGCAAGTCTTGACAGTGCAGCCGATATAAATGTTAGTATAACTATGTGCACTCGTTCTTAGATGATTTACTCTTAATGAAATCAGCATCTGACAGCGTGCTTTTATTTGCTCGGCGATCCCCCTAGCATTTTAGCATATTTTTTTAAACAAGTCTCAAAGATGTGTAAGAGATGTTACGCTACGCAGCAAAACGCATAGTGAGGGGAAGAGGGCTCTTTCTGTCGCTTTTCCTCAGCGTGGCTCTAGCTGCGACCCTGTTCAGCGGAATACTCCAGGGGGCGGACGCTGTAGGTGTGGCGATACTCGATCACACCCTCGAGTCCGC
>CAZBUI010000203.1:0-3487 GCA_964495055.1 uncultured Candidatus Bathyarchaeia archaeon
GGTCGTAGTCTTTGGGATCGGCCAGCAGCAGGGGGGTGATTGCGAAGTTGACCAGGTTGGCCTTGTGGATTCGCTCGATATCCTTGGCGATGACGGCGCGGACGCCGAGATACATGGGACAGAGTGCGGCGTGCTCGCGGCTGCTGCCCAGACCGAAGTTTCTTCCTCCGACGACCACGTCGCCGGGCTGGACTTTGGCCGCGAACCCTGGGTCGATGCCCTCCATGGCGTGTCTACCCATCTCGTCGGGGTTCGTGAGCTCCAGGTATATGCCTGGGAGGATGAAGTCGGTGTTCACGTCGTCGCCATAGTTCCACGCCCTGCCTTTTATCAACCTCTAAGCCTCCCTCGGGTCTGTTATGACTCCCGTCAACGCGCTCGCCGCCGCCGTGGCTGGGCTGCAGAGGTAGACCTGGCTCTCGGTGCTTCCCTGCCTTCCCTTGAAGTTGCGGTTGCTGGTGCTGAGGCCCACCTCACCCGGGGCCAGTATCCCGTGGTTGCCGCCGAAGCAGACGCTGCAGCTGGGGTTGCACACCACCGCCCCGGCGTCCATGAGCGTCTTTATTATGTCTCGGCTGTTCGCTGCGTCGTACACCTCGTAGCTGGCGGGCGTCGCTATGACCCTGACG
This sequence comes from uncultured Candidatus Bathyarchaeia archaeon, assembly GCA_964495055.1. Taxonomy (GTDB): domain Archaea; phylum Thermoproteota; class Bathyarchaeia; order TCS64; family TCS64; genus RBG-16-57-9. Next base: position 630 of record CAZBUI010000203.1, read on the forward strand.
TCGGGGTGAACTCGTCTCCCCTTCATTATCTCGGCGGCGGCCTGCAGGTCCTCTAGCCTGCCGTTGGTGCAGCTTCCTATAAACACCTGATTCACGGCCCTCCCCGCGACCTCGGTGACGGGCTTCACGTTGTCCACGGCGTGGGGGCAGGCCACCCGGGGCTCCAGCACAGCGCCGTCGATCTCCAGGGTCTCCCTGTACAGGGCGTCGGCGTCGCTGTATACCGGCGTGTAGCTGTGTTTTACCATGCCCTTCAGGAAGTCGAAGGTCTTGTCGTCGGGCTCAACGATGCCCGTCTTTGCCCCTAGCTCTATGGCCATGTTGCAGAGAGTCATGCGGGCCCCAACACTCATGTCTCTGACGGTTGAGCCAGTGAACTCTAGGGAGCAGTACGTGGCGCCGTCTGCGCCCAGCCTCCCGGCGGTCTCGAGTATGACGTCCTTGGACATGACCCTCGTGGCGAGCCGGCCTTCGACGTTTACTTTGATGGTTTCGGGCACCTTGAACCAGAGCTTCCCGGTGCCCATGGCGGCGCCCATGTCGGTGCTGCCGATGCCTGTGGCGAAGGCCCCGAAGGCGCCGTGGGTGCAGGTGTGGCTGTCGGCTCCCACCATGAGCATCCCCGGGTAGACGTGCCCCTTCTCCGGGATGACCTGGTGGCAGACCCCGGAGTTGATGTCGTAGAAGTGCCTGAGGCCCTGCATCTTGGCGATCTCCCTGCACTCCTTGTGGAGTGACGCGTTGGTTATGTTTGTGGCTGGGGCTATGTGGTCAAGCAGGATGGTCACCCGGTCCCTGTCCCAGACCTTCTCGATGTCCATGTCGTACATGGCGTAGAAGGCGAGGGCCGCCGTGAGGGCCGGCATGAACGCGAAGTCGATGTCGGCCTTCACGATCTCCCCTGGATGGACCTCTTCGTGGCCGCTGTGGGCCGCCAGTATCTTCTCGGCTACGGTGCTCATGTTAGGCGCCCTGCTTGTCCAGCAGCCTGTTCATGCCCTTGAGTATGGCCTCGACGCTGGCCATGACGGTGTCCCCGTTGACGCTGTTCGCCGTGATCAGCTTCTCGCCCTGCCTGACGGCGACGGTGACGTCGGCGACCGCGTCGGTGCCGCCTGTGATGGCCTTCATCATGAACTTCTCCAGGGTGAAGTCGGCGAACCCGTTCACCACGTTCCTGATGGCGTTAATGGCTGAGTCTATGGGGCCGTTGCCGGTGCCGCTGCCTATCATCTCGTTGCCGTCCACGTTCAGCGTGACGCTCGCCGTGGGCACGATGTTGTTCCCCGTGACCACCAGGAGCTGCTGGAGCTTCACCCTGTCCTCCTGCCTGATGTCCATTATGTTCCTAGTTATGGCGTAGAGGTCGGTGTCGGTGACCAGCTTACCCGTGTCGCCCAGGCTCTTCACCTCCCGGGCTATGGCCTTCAGCTGCTCCTCGCTGGGCTCGAAGCCCATGTCCGTGACCATCTTGAATATGCCGTGGCGGCCCGCGTGCTTCCCGGCGACTACACGGCTCTTCTTGCCGACGAACTCGGCCGACATTATCTCGTAGTTGCCCCGGAACCCCAAGAGGCCGTGGACGTGTATTCCCGCCTCGTGGCTGAACGCGTTGTCCCCGACGATGGGCGTGCAGGGAGGCATGTAGACGCCGCTGAGCCGCTCCACTAGGCTGCTTGTTTCGGCCATCTTTTTGTAGTTGAGCCCGGTCTCTATTCCGTACTGGGCCGCCAGACTAAGCGCCACTTCCTCGAGGGCGGTGTTGCCCGCTCGCTCACCCAGGCCGTTGACGCATACGTGTATCTGCTCGGCGCCGGCCTCCACCGCGGCCAGGCTCGTGGCCGTCGCCTGTCCCAAGTCGTTGTGGGCGTGGGCGCTTAGCGGCGTGTCCACGGTCTTCTTGAGCTCCTTGAAGAACTCGTATGTGACCCTGGGCGTCATGACGCCGACGGTGTCCGGTATGTTCAGCATCTCGGCCCCCGCCTCGGAGGCGGCTATGCAAATCTCTTTCAGGAACCCCATGTCGGTTCTGGTGGCGTCCTGGGGGCTGTACTCGACCCTGACGCCGTGGTCCTTGGCGTACTCGATGCCCTCCACGGTCTGTCGCATGACTTCTTCGCGGGTGGTGTTCATCATGTGTTTGATGTGGAGGTCGCTGGTGCTGATGAATATGTGTACGTAGGTGACGTCGCAGTCCAGCGCGCGGTCGATGTCTCCCTTGAGGGGCCTAGCCAACGCGACTATGGTGGAGTCAAGCCCCAAGGCAGCTATCCTCTTCACGGCCTCGGTCTCTCCCCTGCTGGTGATGGGGAAACCGGCCTCTATCTTTGGCACCCTCAGCTCGTCAAGCTGATGCGCTATGAGTATCTTCTCGTCTATCGTGTAGGTGACTCCGGGCATCTGCTCCCCGTCCCGGAGGGTGGTATCGAGGAGCCACACCTTCTGGGGGAGGTTCATCTCTATCTCGGGCGCGTAATCGCTCATGTAGAACTCTTTATCCGACAAATCCTGCACCGGTTTTCATATGCAACGCCATGAATGGTTATAAGCAGTTTGAGCAACACATGTTACGGATGCGCCATATTCTACTAAGAAAAAAAAGAGGGTGTATTAGATGTTGTACTCAAGTATCCCCCGCTGAATCAGCAGGTAGATAACCACGGCGCTTATCACGAACTCAGGTAGCATGTAGCTACCGTTGTAGACCGCGCTGTACACGTAGGGGCCCAGCTCGGGCGGCGCGTATTCTCCGAAGAAGACGACGCCCGAGACGAAGTGGGCTAGGAACCTCAACACCATGGCCACAGCTACCCCGACCAGCGGCCTCTTTCTGAAGAAGCCCGCTAGGCCGAGGACTG
>CAZBUI010000204.1:0-3482 GCA_964495055.1 uncultured Candidatus Bathyarchaeia archaeon
CACTCTTAGCTGGCGGCTGCCTGGGGTCAGCCGTATGTCGAACCGGGCTTCGGCGTAGTCCGGGATGACGTTGGTCTTTACGCCTCCGCTGATTATGTTGCAGGTAACGCTGGGGGTGTAGAAGTTGTGGGCCATGAGCTTCTCCTGGGCGGGGGTGAGGCTCTGGGTTTTCTTGTAGTACTCGATGCTGTCATTTATCGCGGGTTTGAGGGCGTCGGGGAAGTCCAGCTGGAAGTCGTTTATCTTCTCGACCCAGGGGATGCCGGCGATGAGCTTCTTTATGGCGTTGTCGCCGAGGTAGGGTGTGCTGCCGTGGGCCGTCTGTCCCCTGGCTATGAGCTTGACGCCTGCGCCTCCCTTGCACCCCAGGTCGATGCTGGGGGCTTCGGGGCCGCCGCCGTTTCCGTCGCCGATGACGCACACGTCGCCCTTGAGCCTGCCCGTCTCGGCGAGCCGCCTGGCCCCCGCGCCTCCGCCTATCTCCTCGTCGGCGGTGAACCAGAACTCGACAGTGTTGGGCACGTCCTTCATCTCGCTGAGCAGGCGGGCGGAGACCATTGCGGCGGCGCAGGCGCCCTTCATGTCGCTGGAGCCGCGGCCCCATACGCAGCCGTCGGCTATCGTCCCGCTGTATGGCGGGTAGGTCCAGTTCTCGGGCTTGCCTTCGGGGACCACGTCCATGTGGCCCACCCAGAGAATCTTCTTCTTTCCCTCTCCTCTTATCCGTGCGACGATGTTAGGCTTCTTGGGGTCCATGAAGTGGACCTCGTTCTCGATGCCGTGCTCGTCGACGTATTTCTTGATATAGGCCACTACCTCGTCGGTGTGGCCGTCTGGGTGCGCCGAGTTGATCTTCACGAGGCCCGAGCAGAGCTCGGTTACCTCTTTCTCGGCTTCTTCCGCCAGCCGGGATATCTTATCTAGATCCATGTTTAGTGGTGGGTGCTGGGGAGGAAAAGAGTTAGGGTTCAGGGATAGCTCGGCTCTCCATGAGATCCCATAGGCTCTGCATGGCCTTGAGGAGAAGCTCCTGAATGGGCAGGCCGTAGAGGCACCTGCTCTCGCACTCGCCGCAGTGGATGCATGTCTCCAGCTTCATCTTTGCGTCCTTTACTTCCTCGACTCTGCTGTCGCTCCAGCCCATGCGTCTGAGCACCTGAGACTCGGTTCTCAGTATGGTGCTTATGGGGATACTCTGGGGGCAGGGCTGGCAGTAGTTGCAACTTCTGCAGAACTTGTCGCCCAGCCTCTCCTTGTCCCGCTCAATTAGCTTAAGTTCTTCATCTGTGAGGGTGTGGTCGCCCATCCAGACCCCGTAGTTCTCGTCTACCTCGGCGACGCTCATCATGTCAGGGATAACAAGGTCGCAGTCTGGGTTGCTAAGCACATACTTGAGGGCCGTGTTTGCGTTGCTGAACGCTCCTCTGCCGAAGGGCTTCATGATGATGGTGCCCACGTTCAGCTTCTTGCATGTAGGCAGCAGCGTCTCAGCTGGCTTCGTGGTGAGGTAGTTGTAGGAGGTAGTTGTAGGGTATCATCACCGTCTCGAATAGCCCAGTTTTTACCATCTCGACGGCTAGGTCAGGGCTGTGGCTGGTGAAGCTTACGTAGTTGATCCTACCCTGCTCCTTAGCCTCCATGACGGCCTCAAGCGCCCCACCGGGCGCCCTCACCCGGCTCCACTGCTCCTCGGTCTGGACGTTGTGGAGCTGATAGACATCGATGTAGTCTGTCCGCAGGTTACTGAGGCTGACCTCCAGCTCATCCATGATTCCTTCGGCCGTCCTCTGGTGGCTCTTTGTGGCGATCACCACGTTTTCCCTTACGTCCTGAAGCGCCTTTCCTATGTGCTCCTCGCTGGTGGTGTAGCCCCGAGCCGTGTTGTAGTAGTTGATGCCCAGATCGTAGCACCTCCGGACCACCTCTATCGCCTCCTCCTCCGTGACGCGTTGAATGGGTATGCCTCCGAACCCCAAAGACTTCACCTTGAGCCCCGTCTTCCCGAAAGTAATCTCCTTCAAAACAATCTAAACAATATATGGTCGGCCCTTTAAAAAATCTAAGCGCTTGGCTGAATAGTTTTAAAGGCGGCGGAGTTCCATGAATACGATTCAATTGTCGCATCCCGTTGCATTTGATAAACCAGGTAAACGCGTCGTACTGATGGGTAACGAGGCCATCGCCCGCGGCGCCGTCGAGAGCGGTGTAGTCCTCGCGTCGGGTTACCCGGGGACGCCTTCCTCGGAGATCGGTGACACCTTCGCCAGAGTAGCCAAGGAGCTGGGCATCCACTTCGAGTGGAGCGCCAACGAGAAGGTGGCGCTGGAGGTGGCATTCGGGGCTTCCATGGTTGGCCAGAGGGCCATATGTAGCATGAAGCACGTGGGCGTCAACGTCGCCCTGGACATACTCAACGCCGTCACCCTGAGGGGCGTCAAGGGCGGCCTCGTGTTTGTCAGCACCGACGACCCGAGCCAGCACAGCAGCCGCACGGAGCAGGACAACAGGTGGCTGGGGAGGCACAACGACGTGCCCATCATGGAGCCCAGTAGCCCGCAGGAGGCCAAGGACCTCACCAGGTACGCTTTCGAGCTCTCGGAGCGGGTCAAGCTGCCCGTGATGATGAGGACCGTGACCCGCCTCAGCCACATGCGTAGCGACGTAGAGCTGGGGGAGATAGAGAGGCTGGACAGGGAGCCCGCGTTCGACTGGGAAGGCTTCAGCTACAGGGTCGCGGGCTTCGAGAAGCTTTTCAGACGCCACAGGGAACGCCACGCCAAGATAAACTCGGTGCAGGAGATATTCGAGGACTCCGGGTTCAACGAGTTGAAGCTAGGCTCCGAGTCGATAGGGGTGATAGGCGCGGGCTTCGCCTTTACCTACGTCAAGGACGCGTTGGAGCATCTAGGCGTCGAGGACAGGGTTGCCTGGCTGAAGCTCGTCACGACGCATCCGATGCCTGAGAGGCTCGTCGCCAAGCTCCTCGAACAGGTGGACACGGTGCTCATAGCCGAGGAGGTTGACCCTTTCATAGAGCTCCACGTTAAGGCGCTCGCCAAAGACGTCAACCCTGACGTGAGGGTTCTCGGCAGGATGAACGGCTTCATACCACGAGAGGGAGAGCTCATCCACGAGGTCATAGACGCCCGGATAGCCGAGCTGACGGGCGTGGAGCTGCCGCCAGAAGCTAGGGGCGAACTCGAGGAAGCCAAGGCGGACCTCCTTTTCGACAGGATGCTCACCATGTGCGCGGGCTGCCCCCATAGGTCCAGCCTCTACGCGTTGAAGAAGGCGGTGCAGGCCGTCAAGGGAGACCTCATGAAGGTGGTGGTCAACGGGGACATCGGGTGCTACGGGCTGGCGCACGCGCCGCCCATGGAGTTCGAGGACACATACTTCTGCATGGGGGCCAGCATAGGCGTGAGCCAGGGCATGCAGAGGTTCGGCGTGGACACCATAGCCTGGATAGGGGACGGCACCTT
>CAZBUI010000205.1:0-3468 GCA_964495055.1 uncultured Candidatus Bathyarchaeia archaeon
GGCTTGAGGTGGCCGCCCAGTACGCGGACCACGTCTTCGCGATGGACAGAGGCAGGCTTGTCACGGAGGGCACCGCCGAGGAGGTCTTCGAGGATGAGCGGGTGATCAAGGCATACCTGGGTGAGTGAGATGGGAAGCAAATACATACTTGAGACCAAGGGCTTGAACGTTGGTTATGGGCCCATCCACGTCATATACGACCTCAACTTCAGGGTCCCTGACGGAGAGGTAACCATAGTCGTCGGCCCCAACGGCGTCGGCAAAACCACCCTCCTGAAAGCCATCATGGGTCTCGCCACCGTCTACAGCGGCGACATCACCTTCGAGGGCCAGAGCATCAGCCAGATGCCGGCCTACGAGAGAACCAAGATCGGTATAGGGTACATGCCCCAGGTGGGCAACATATTCAGCAACCTGACCGTCGAGGATAACCTGAAGATGGCGGCTTACACGGTGAAGGACCCCGACTTGATCAGGGACAAGATGGAGTTCGTGTTCAACCTCTTCCCGGTGCTCAAGGGCTTCATGCCCCGGGCGGCGGGCACCCTGAGTGGGGGCGAGCGACAGATGCTCGCCGAGGGGATGGTGCTCATGAGGGACCCCAAGATAATGATGGTGGACGAGCCCACCGCCGGGCTGATGCCCAAGCTGGTCACCGACGTCATGAAGCAGCTCAAAGACATGGCAGACGAGACGAGTCTCCCGATAGTGCTGGTGGAGCAGCGCGCCAGGCGCGCACTGGAAGTGGGTGACTACGCGTACATGATGCGCGGAGGCAGGCTCACGTTTGAGGGCGGAGCACAGGAGCTGCTGAACCACCCGCAGCTCGAGGAGATGTACCTGGGCGCGGTCGAGGTACGCGACCTCAAGACCATCAGGGAGTAGCCGACTCCTCAATCTTTTAACCTCCCCTTCAACTGTCGTTTTTGTTGTTCTATATTAGCAGAGGACAACCGTTTAATCGATAAAATTTGAGTTCCCAGTGATTCGCCGTGGGCTCTGACGCTTCCCAAGGTTTCCGCGCAACGTTAGAGTGGGGTGAGCTAGACGTGGCTTCGCTCCTCCACGGCTTGTTCTTGAGCTACGTACAGGTCTCGGCCAGCATAATCCCCGTCACCCGTTTCAGGTCCCTCATGGGTCTTATGCGTGACCCGCTCTACAAGGTGACCGGCGTACCCACCATGGCGCTGATAACCATCCATGACGTCGAGAAGACCTTGGACAGGTACTGCAGCCTGTTGGAAGCATCGGGCGTCGCTGAGAAAGCGACGGCGGTGATGGACGGCTCCCGGTCTTTCAGGTTCAACCTGCGAGGCTGCATGTTTGGAGGCGACTGCAGGAGACTTGTTTCAGGCAACTATATCTGCCCCTTCGCCTTGTTCGCCGGGTTCCTCGCCCAGGAGAGCAGCGGAGGCAAGGTGAGCCTTGAGCCGAGCGAGAAGACGATGCTGGGGTCAAGAACACGTCTCGTGACGGACGGCATGAGTCGCCAGACGAAGAAGACCAACTTGTACGTCTGACTGTGGCGTCTGTGGGGGATAGCTTAAACACGGTCACGCCCACCATATGAATCATCATGGGTGAGGGTTTAATGGATGTCTTCTCTATTCGCAGGGACTTCCCGGTCCTTAGGGACTGGGCTTACCTTGACAACGCGTTCGTAGGTCTCATGCCCGATCAGGTGAGGGACGGCTACGCTGAGTACGTTGACTTGTGGTACAGGTTTGACACCACAGGGGACAAGACCATCCTTCAGGAGTGGCTGGCTAAGGCGAGACGGGTTAGGAGGCTGGTCGCGGACTTCATCCACGTCTCCGCCGAGGAAATCGCGTTCGACATGTGCACAGGATCGGGGCTCAACGTCGTCGTAAACGGGACAGACTGGAGAAAGGGCGACAACGTCGTGTTCCCCGAGTGGGAGCACAACCCGCTGCACACCCACACGACAGCGAGACACGGCGTCGAGCCCCGCGTTTGGAGGCCAAAGGGAGGCATCTTCGACACAGGGGACCTTGAGAAGCTCATGGACGACAGGACTAGGCTCGTCCAGGTCAGCCAGGTGAGCTACGTCAACGGTCAGAGACTCGACCTGGGTGAGGTAGCAGAGATGGCTCACAGCAACGGCGCCAAGGTGCTGGTGGACGCTACCCAGGCGGTGGGTGCCATAGACGTAGACTATAGGAGGGACGACGTGGACTACGTGAGCTTCGCCCCCTACAAGTACCTCATGGGACCCACGGGGCTAAGCTTCCTCTACGTTAAGCGGGAGAACCTCGCCGAGCTGACGCCTGACAGGACCGGCTGGAAGAACCAGATATGGGGCGGCGACAACCCCGAGGACCCGGTGGACCTGGACACCGCCGAGAAGTTAGAATACGGGACGCTCCACTTCCAGGGACTGTACGCCATGGAACGGTCCCTCGAGTACCTGAACAATGTTGGCATGGACGACGTCGAGAAACGTAACCTCATGCTCTCCCGCTACATCTACGACTGGTTGTCCAGCCTCGGGAAGAAGCTGTTCATGCCCGAGCCTCCGGAGTCCACGGTAGTGAGCTACTTCCAGAAGGGCGCCGTTGAGCTCGCGGCCCGGCTCAAGTCCATGAAGATCAAGGTGACGGGCAGGTCAGCCCACGGCGACCACATACGGGTCTCGAACCACTTCTACAACACCAGGGAAGATGTGGACAGGCTCATGGAAAACGTCTAGAGCCCGCCGCGCTTCACGTAGTTGAGTCCAATCCCGCCGAGTATCACCAGGGCTCCCAGGCCGGCTGCGTAGGGTATCAGGGGCTCCGCCATCTGCTTGTAGACGATGCCGGAGAGGGTCCAGACTATGACTAGGCTGTAGGCGGCGTCCCCCCTCGTATGGAGGTCGACCAGCGTCAGGGTCACGGCGACGGCGATCACGGCCACTGTCCAGTATAAGGCGATCAGGCGAATTCAATAATTCATGATCTTTATTGGGATAGCTACCTCACATCATCCTGAGGATAGTTGACAGAGGCAGGTTCTCCCAAACTACTCTTCGAGAACGTGGATTTAACTCCGATCCATCCCATCCTCTGGACAGACCTCCACAAACACGGCCCCGGAAGACCCGTCGAATACCAGCCAGAGTGGGACCTCAGGGCACTGATGCTCCGTCAGCTAGAGCAGATCCCATACGTCAAGGACCTCGTCAAACGCCTCAGACGAAACCCCTACCTCCGAGAGACATGCGGCTACGGTGACCGCGCTCCCTGTGAGGCCCATTTCTCCCAGATGACTAGGACGACGTCCAGTTGCACTAGCTATTAATATCCCACGAAGAATCTCAATTTGCTCTATTAATCGATTCGCCATTCAACCACCAAACACTCGCATGAGCTGGATGCGGTAGGGGATGCCCTGGGTGTAGTGCTTCTGGAGCTTGTTCCTGCCGACCTCGGTCAGATAGATTTCTATCAATTTTCACACACATAATCT
>CAZBUI010000206.1:0-3467 GCA_964495055.1 uncultured Candidatus Bathyarchaeia archaeon
GGGCCCGCTGCCCCAGGTACCCGTCGAGGAGCCGCTGGTTGGAGACCGCCGCCGAGACGTCCACTTTACCGGCACTAAAGTTGACCTTCTCCAGGAGCCGTGTCCTCGCTTTCATGGTTTTCCTCCCTAGGCTTCGTTCGCTATCTGGACGCTGGTCTTGGCCCGGGCCTCCAGCAGATCCCTCTCCATCACCATCTCGTAGTACGCCGAGATGCCGTGGAAGACCGCCTCCCGGACGCTCTTCACCAGGCCCCGGCTCTCCAGCTCCCTGAACATCCTGGCCACGTCGCCGTAGAGGATACAGCGGACGTTAACCCTATCAGTATCTGGCTTTGACAACTCTTCCTCATAATATGCGGGAAACCAAAGACGAGACCCATAGAAACCAAAGCTTCGCATAAATTCCAATATATAAGGTTACCTTTCAGTTTCAGGATCTGAGACCCAGTAGAGGCGGGAGTCCTTGACGACGTGGCCGCGGTCTCTGAGCCGCCTCAGGGCCTGGTTGACGGTGTAGCTGCTGAGGCCCAGGGACCTCTGTATGCTCGTGAAGGTCTGGGGCTGAGAATGCAGTATGTGCAGGTAGACTAGCTTCTCTGACGCGGTCTTCTGGGTCTTAAGCCGCTGGTAGTGAGCCGGGTACATCTCCTTCTTCACGTAGTAAGCTAGATCCTTCGCTAGGCTCTTTACCAGGTCGTCCCAGGTCCCATCCAACGCCAAACTGAATCTCTCCTTCGTAAATGGATGGCGCTGAGAGGTTTAATCCTCATGGTGTCTAGTCTATGGGAAGCCGTTCGTCAGCGTTTGGACTCCTTAAAATGCATCCTTGGCGATGTTGGGGGATTTGAGTCGGATGTTTGTTAACCTCATAGTGGGGGGAATTAGTTTCACATTCATAGGCTTGCGAACGATGAAAGGGGGTAGACAAGTGATGACTCAGCATAGAGATTGAGAAGTGTAACTAAGCTTCCAAGGGGTAGACTCAGGCATTGCTATACTTGGTGAACACTCCTTCAAGGCAGTATACCGATAGGTCCTCGGCTACAGGACACTTCGCGTCGAGGTCACACATCTCGCAGAGTTCTCCAAGGTTCTCCCGGCTCATCTCCAATAGCCCTCTTTTATCGAGCTCGTCGTACAGTAGCTTCAGGTATTTTCCCTCTGCTATCCGGGGTAGCCTGTTCCTTTCTTCTAGGCCGAAGAACTCGTAAAGCCGTTTGTCTCCCTTGCTTGCGTTGCACCTGCCGCAGACCCAGACGGCGTTTTCGGGGTGGTCGGGTCCTCCTCGGCTCAGCGGTATCATGTGCTCCACGGTGAGAGGCCCATCCGAGCCGCAGTATATACACGTATCCTTGCTTTCCTTCTCGTGGATCCACTCCCTGATGGAGGTGGACCACTCCATCTTCCCTGTCTGGAGCTTCTTGTAGCGGTCCATTATGAAGCGGTAGTTGGACTTGCCGAACCCTGCCGACTCGGAGATTATCTTGGCGTACTGCCAGTACAGGAGGTCACGCAGAGTCTTCACAGCCTTTGGCGGCATACCAATCACGTCTAGGATACGCATAGTAATAACGAATATGGAAAATTCGCATGCATGTCACTTTATCTCGTCGGTGAATACAGCGCTGATTTTTTATCATGCTATATAAAGAAGGTGAGCGTACAAGAGAACAGGAAACGATCCAACGTCATAGAGACCATACTAAGGAAACACTTCGGCTTGAGTAACAGAAAACAGAAAGCCATGGCCAGAGGGATAAGCTGACTGTCGGCCAACGAGTCATTCCTTCAGGAACCTGTCTATGAAGGAACTTATCTCGACTGAACGGTGAGGGTTGAGGGACACGGTGGCACCCTTCTTCGACTGCCAGACTAGGCTATCTTTAATCAACTGGTTGAGACATTTGTCCACTTTCTTTCCGTCCTTGAGCACTCTGATGCCGAGGTACCTTGTCAGCCTCTGTCTGTTGTAGTAGCGCCCACCCCAGCGTCCCCTCGTCAGGAGGAAGTTCAGAACCATTGCCATTATTTCCTCGTCTGACAAGCCTCTCGGCGGCATAAACTTCAATTAATGCAATTACAAAACGCATTATTTATATTTTGTTGTAGAAGTAGGTAGAACGAGTAAGTATGGCTTCGCAATTACAAGATACGATACTAGTTGAGGTGTTCGGGTCCTCCCCGGAGACCCGGATGATCAGCTTCTTCATGGACTTCCCCCTTAACGACTTCATGCAGAAGGAGGTCTGCGAGGCGACGGGGCTTAACCCCAGGACGGTCAGCGCCAGGCTGTCGAAGCTCCACGAGGTTGGGGTCATCAAGGATACAAGGAAGGTCGGTAAGGCCACGTTCTACCAGCTCAACGGGGAGAGTCCCGTGGTCAGGAAGATCGACGACCTTGTAACGACCATATCTATGGGCTTGGCCTTGGAAGAGAGAAAAGCAGAGGCTCAGCCCCCGGAGCTAGTCTCTGAGAAGTCCGCTCAAGGAGTCGCTGATATCACTCGTCCTAATAAAAAATGAGTCTCATTTCGCTTATATTCAAAAGTTGATAAATTCGAGTGCCCAGCATGTAGAACATCTATCGAAGTCATATCTCAAGAGTAGCTTTGTCCTCATAGATTAACTTAGATACGTTTTTTCAGTTACTACGCAATTTTTCTATGTTATTGAAGTGAATTGATGGTTTTCAACTCCATAAATCTTAGGCGTATCTACACTGGAACCTAAAAGTTGAGGTGGTACGGGTGGAGGGTGTGACACTCGCTGATATAAACCTAGACGTCGATACATCATCGGTCTACATCAAGGAATTAGTAATCGATGACCCCGAGTTCTATAACTACATAGAAGAGCTTGACGAAGAAAACAGAGTGGACTACATAAAACGATCTTTGAAAGTGGGGGCTGTCGTGCTCAGGTAATGGACACGACTAAACGGGTGGACTATGTGAGGAGTGAATTCGATCGCATGCAGAGCGAGTTCGACTCCGAGCTGAAAGAAATATTCTCTGACAAAGGCAGCCTTGTGAGGTCCCTTGACAGGTTCCTCGGGGAGAAGGGCGAGTTAAGACGGTCTCTGGACGCCCACTTCGGCGAGCAGGGAAGCGTCATCTACAAAATATTGAACCCTGATGACGAGACGACCCCGCTAGGCAAGTTCAGGAAGCAGCTATTACAGGAGCTGGATACCGAGAGGGAAGGAACTGGCTTCCAGAAGCTTAAGCACTCCATGGAGGATGGCTTCGAGAAGGTCCTTGTGGCTCTGGGCGCCATGGAGGCTGCCAAGGCCGAGAGGGAGAAAGGCACAGCAAAGGGTGGAGACTTCGAGGACTCGGTCTACGAGGCCCTTGACGAGATCGCCAGAGACTTTGAGGACACAGTGGAATACGTGGGTAGCGACAAAGGTCCTCTGGGTAATGTGGGCGATGTCCTGATTCACATAAACCCGAGGGACACGGGAAGCG
>CAZBUI010000207.1:0-3461 GCA_964495055.1 uncultured Candidatus Bathyarchaeia archaeon
CGTGAGGTCCTCCTCCACCTGGCTGAAGTACTCCATGGCCCGGGTGGAGATGAGCAGCGTCTCCTCCGCCGACCTGTAGAGCTTGCGAGTCTCCTCTATGGAGACGTCGCCGACGCTGACCACCCGTATGAGGCTGGTCCGCTGCTCGCTCGCCCCTGCCTTCAGGTACATCTCTGAGGCCGCGGACTCGAACTCGCTCCGGTAGGACTCCACGACGCTCAGCCTTCGCCTGATCTCCTCCCGCGACGCCGAGACCAAGGCGTCGGCTATCTCCTCCGGCGAGAGCGGGGCGTATAGGGCGGGGCGGCCCGGCCTCATTATGAGGAGCCCCTTCTGGCTCAGCTCGTCCAGCACGCCGTATATGCGGGCGTTGGGCACGCCGCTTGCCTTGCTGAGGGTGGTCGCCTTGGTCTCCCCGAGGTACATGAGGTGGGCCAGGGCCGACGCCTGGTACTCGTTGAGGCCCATGTTCATGAGGATGAACTTTACCTGGTTGACCGTGGGCTCCATCTTGATCCCCTATAGGGTTAGGTTGTTCATATGGCTACATAAGCTTATAAACAAAAAACTTACTATCTCTAAGTAGTAATATCCGATACAGGATATCGTGACAGGAGAAAGAAGCATGAACGTAATGGTAATGGGAATGGACGGCTACCTGGGCTGGGCCCTCAGCATGTACCTCAGCGGCAGAGGCCACGATATCAGCGGCGTGGACAACATGAGCAGACGCAGGAACGTCTACGAGATCGGTAGCTGGAGCGCCACCCCGATAAAGTCGATGAAGGAGCGCCTGGAGGCGTACAAGAAGGCCACCGGGAGGGATCTCAGGTTCTACGAGGGTGACCTCCAGGAGCCCAGCTTCACGGACCTCGTCATAGCGAAGGAGAAGCCGGACTGCATAGTCCACTTCGGCGAGATACCCAGCGCCCCCTACAGCATGATCGACCTCCACCACTGCAACTACACCCAGATGAACAACATCATCGGCACCAACAACATAATGTTCGCCATGAAGAACCACACACCCGATTGCCACCTCCTCAAGCTGGGCACCATGGGCGAGTACGGCACCCCCAACGTGGACATCCCCGAGGGCTTCTTCGAGGTGGAGTATAGGGGCCGCAAGGACACGCTGCCCTTCCCGAGGCAGCCAGGCAGCTGGTACCACCTGACCAAGGTCCACGACACCTTCAACATCATGTTCGCGTGCAAGATATGGAAGCTCAGGAGCACGGACATCATGCAGGGGGTCGTCCACGGCGTGATGACCGACGACATGGTGAACGACGACCTGCTCACCAGGTTCGACTTCGACGAGGTCTGGGGCACAGCCCTGAACAGGTTCTGCGCCCAGGCGATAATAGGCCACGAGCTCACCCCATACGGAAGGGGCGGCCAGACCCGGGGCTACCTGGCCCTTAGGGACAGCATGCAGTGCCTCACCATAGCCGTAGAGAACCCGCCTGACGAGGGGGAGTACAGGGTATTCAACCAGTTCGACGAGTGCTACTCGGTGAACGAGCTGGCGGAGCACGTGGTGGAGGTCTCCAAGGAGTTCGACCTGGACGCCAAGATATGGAACATCGAGAACCCGAGGCTGGAGATGGAGGACCACTATTACAACCCCGACAGGAAGAGGTTGCCTGACCTGGGCTTCAAGCCCACGAACACGCTGGACGACGAGCTGAGGATAACCATCCCCAAGCTCATGGAGTACAGAGACCGCATCGAGGACAAGCGGCAGAGCATCATGCCCAAGGTAAAGTGGACCGCCTAGCCTCCAACCCTTTTTTATCTTTTACACCAATTATCTGAGGGATAGCGATGAGGGTAGCCGTGACGGGGGGAGCCGGGTACATAGGGTCCACGCTCGCCGTTAAGCTTCTTGACCGGGGCGACGAGGTGGTCTCGGTGGACGACGAGAGCATAGGAGATTACAGCCATCTAAAGAGACACAATCAGGGCGGGAGGGTCGAGTGCGTCGTGGGCGATATCCGGGACCTCGATCTCCTCCTCGAGATATGGAGGGGGTGCGACGCCGTGGCCCACTTGGCGGCTCTGCCGGGGCTGGTGAGGTGCAGTGAGCACCCTGAGGAGGCGGTGTCCGTGAACGTCTACGGCACCTACCAGGTGATGGAGGCGGCGCGCAGGCTGGACATCGGGCGGGTGGTGTTCTGCTCAAGCGCGTCCACCTACGGCGTCCCCGTGGAGATGCCGGTGACAGAGGAGCACCCACAGCGGCCCCTAAACCTGTACGGCGTCACCAAGGCGGCGGGGGAGCAGGTGGTGAACACGTACTGGGACAACCACGGCATAGAGACCGTGAACCTGCGGTTCGGGAACATCTACGGCGTCGGTGTCTACACCCGGTGGGGCACAGTGATACCCAAGTTCGTTAACCAGGGGATGAGCGGAGAGCCGCTGACGGTGTACGGTGATGGCGAGTACAGCAGGGACTTCGTTCACGTACAGGACATATCGGAGGCCATGATACTCTCGCTAACCAAAGAGGGGGTAGGTGGCGAGACCTTCAACGTCGGCGGCGAGACCCTGACGGTGAACCAGATCGCCGACATCGTAAAAGAAGAGATAGCCGCCGAGACCGGCGGCGAGGCGGAGGCCGTGAACACGGCGCCTAGGCCGGGGGAGACCAAAAAGTTCAGCTACGACCTCACCAAGATACGCGGCGTCCTCGGGTTCGAGAACAGCTGGACCGTGAGGGAGGGCGTCAGGCAGCTCATAGAGTACTGGGCCCAGCAGAGGTGACAGACGAGCATGGCGGCCGCTGACCACGCGACGGTTTCGGCGGTCATCCCTGCGTACAACGAAGAGAAGACCATAGAGGCGGTGGTGGAGGGAGTCCTGCACCACGTGGACGAGGTCATCGTCGTGGACGACGGCAGCACCGACGACACGGCGCGCATAGCCGAGGCGGCCGGGGCAAAGGTCCTCAAGCAGGTGAACGCCGGCGTCCTGAAGGCCACGGAGAGGGGCATGAGGGAGGCGACAGGAAACATAATAGTCACTTTGGACGCGGATGGCCAGCACGACCCCTCGGAGATACCGCGCCTCGTTGAGCCCATACTAAGGGGCGACGCCGACCTCGTCATGGGGGTGCGGCCTGAGTTTCCGTACCTGAGTGAGAGGATACTCACATGGCTCACGAGCATCAGGGCCCCCGTAGGCGACGCGAGCACGGGGTATAGGGCCATCAGGCGGGAGATCGCAGGGGAGATGCGTCTACATGGGGCCTGCCTCTGCGGGACCTTCGTGTTGGAGGCCCATCGACACGGCGCCCGCGTGACGGGGGTCCCAGTATCGATCAAGGAAAGGGAGGGCGAGAGACGGATTCAGACGCGCCACTTAGGGCAGTTCTTCACGGTGCTCGGGGACGTGCTGAGGGGTTAGGAAGATATTTACGTCGATCGTGGTCAGTAAAGGGATTCGGGAAGTGACAG
>CAZBUI010000208.1:0-2218 GCA_964495055.1 uncultured Candidatus Bathyarchaeia archaeon
AGGCAGCGGCTCACCGACTGGATTCTTTATAAAGAGGAGGACGACGCCAAGAAGCTGTTCCACATACGGCTTTACTCGTACCCCCGGCTGAGGGACGACATCCAGCTCCTCCTCGTGGTGACCAAGAAGCTAAGCGCCAAGGGGCGGTAGGCTATAAGGCCGAAGGCTAGGCCCGACGAGCGGCACCTGCCTAAATGGATTCGTGAAGGCAAAACACTCATCAGGGAGATGAAGCGCACCCAGAGCATCAACAAGATGTGAGGAGGATAGGCGCGCCTCAGCCCACATGAAATATGATTGAAGAAGAATCAATTAAAATCAGGTTCGAGGATTGTTGCAGAGGGTGGGATTTGAACCAACGCCTTCCATCCAGCTTGTGCGCCGGTGTTCTCCCATTTCTTGGCATAACAGATTCCTAGCAGGAACCGCGGGGCGTTGTCAAACTCTCTTTCCAACGACTGTCAACTTTTCTCGTCAAAAACGCTTTTCTCAGAGGCCGGGGGCTTTATCATCGACGTCTCCATGGATTTCGAAGAGGACCACATACACGACTATCTTCTCCGCGCTGAGGCACCCCATCCGCCGAAAGATTCTGAGGATGCTTGAGGAGGCGCCGGTTACTTACACCGAGATGATGAAGGCCCTCGGGGAGACCGGCATCCTGAACTACCACCTAGAGAGTCTGAGCGCGCTTCTGGCGAAGAACGACGAGGGGAGGTACCGCCTATCCGATTTCGGGGAGGCAGCCCTCTCATTGACCCGAAGGGTGGAGGAGCCCGTAAGTGGTCGAGGCGCTCAGGCTTCAGCAGAGCGAAGGATGATCATGGCGTTCATCACGGGACTGCTAATCGTCTGCGTGGCCGTCGCCTCCTACTCAGCGGCGGACACGGACGTGCAGCTGGTCAAGGGATACGAATCGATAACCTACGACAACTCGATGTACCCGGCCAACGGGCCGTACGGCTTTGAGATGTGGATGGACCCCCTCGGCGCCCTGATGGACTTCTGGTGGCGCATGAACACCACCGTGGATGTCTACGTGATGAGCCGTGAGCAGTACCTGGCCCAGAAAGACGTGGGCGGCCCCCCGGATAGGTTCATCCGGCACTACGTCGGCGCCGATATAAACGTCACCGTGGTAACTGAGCGGGGTGTCAACTACGAGTTCTCTGTGTACACCGGCGACGACGGGGTATGGGCGGAGGAACACGGGTTCTCGGTCTACCGCTGGAAGCCCGTTAAGCGTATCAGCGGCAGCCTGCTGGCCCTAGACGCCCTCCTGATACTGTCCGCGGTGTCCCTGATGGCATTGGAGACCCCCATCGCGTCCAGGCTTGAAGGTGCCTTGTCTCGACGCCGCGGCTCGCCCAAAGTGGTGAAGCGTCAAACCCGGGTACTACCCGACACGGGCACCCCTTGGACCCTCAGGCATGTATGGGCCCCTTGATCAATGCATCACTGTGAAGCCATCTCGCGGAGCCTTTCCTGTATACTTAAGAGCTCTGGAAGCACGCTGGGGTTCAGGTCTCTACGAAGGGCCCATAGCTCCCTGAAGACGGGTGTGACCTCGTCCTCCGAGGCAACCCCGATGGACAGCATAGTCTCCATAGCGTACACGAGGTCCGACAGGGCTTCCCCAGGAACGCCGGGCAGCCTCCCCGACAGTATCTTCTCTAGGGAGGTCCTTCGCTCCTCCAAGAGCCTCGCATCCTCGGCCTCGAAGAAACTCTCAAGCGCCTCTAGGTCCTCATGGCTCAAGCTCCACCCGCTCGCCCCCAGGTTCTCCTCGAGGTGTGGGACGCTCGAGGGCCCGGTGAGGGCGCAGGCCACCTCGGGGTGGGAAAGGACCCACGCGATCGCCGTCTGCACAGGCGTCCTGCCGATCTTCTGGCCAAGCTCCCTGAACCTCTCCGCGACCCGAAGCCCAGACTCGAGGTTCTCCCTCTGGAAGAGGGGGTCGAGGCTGCGTATGTCGCCCTCCCCGAACCTCATCCCCCTCCCGATCCTCCCAGTCAGGAGCCCGCGGCCGGTGACGCTGAACACTATGGCCCCGGCTCCGCGCTCCCTGCAGATAGGGAGGAGGGTAACCCTGGAGTCGCGGACCACAGCGCTGAGCTCCATCAGGACGGACACGACTTCCCCCTCCTCGAAGTACTCTCTGACTCTGTCGGCGGGGAGGTGACCGACGCCGTACCTGAGGATCTTCCCCTCGTCCACG
>CAZBUI010000208.1:2228-3416 GCA_964495055.1 uncultured Candidatus Bathyarchaeia archaeon
GAGCTCCTCCAGCGCAGCAACGGTTTCCGCGACGGGTGTGCCGGGATCATCGAAGTGGACCTGGTATAGGTCGATGTAGTGGGTCTGAAGCCTGTCCAGGCTCTCGTCGCAGGAGGCCTTGACGTGTCCTCGGGATAGGTCGGGCGTGGTTCCCTCCCTCATCCCTATCTTGGACGCTATCACGACGTCGTCGCGGTACGGCTTCAACGCCTCGCCAAGGACCCGCTCGGCGTCCCCGTATGCGTGCGCGGTGTCGAAGAAGTTCACGCCCAGCTCGACGGCCCTGTCAACAACGTCTTTGAACCTCCGGGGGTCTTTCCTTCCGTAGGCCCCGCTGAGCGAGTATGAGCCGACACCCAGCTCAGAGACCCTCAAGCCACCGAGCTCCCTGTACCTCGCCTTGTTCACCCCCTTAAACATACTCGTGTAACAAAAAAACAGATCTCGGCTGCCGAGACGGAGACACCGTGAACGAGGTGCCGAAGACGGCCTCTCCTGGAAGTCGACATCTAGGGGGAGACCATGGGTAACAAGGGTCCAATCTAGTATATCCTTGAGAAATCGTCGTAGACGTTTCTCCTATGACCCACGTATAAGACGATCACCTGTTCTCTATCCCTCTTGATCTCGTATATCGCGCGGTAGTCACCGATCCTAGTGCTCCAGAAATCCGTGTACCGGAGCCGCTTCCCCACCGCCTCAGGGTCTATCCGCAGCTCCTTCAGCCTCTCTCTGATCCTCGTCCTCGTGGGCTCCCTGATCTTGTTTTCTTCCGCCGCCTTCGGGTGCAGGAGGATGGAGAAGTTCACTTTGATTCCTCAAGGGGGATCAGCGTCTCGGGGTGCTCCTCGGCTTCTTCGCTCCTCGTGTTGAGCATCGCCAGGAACTCCCGGGTCTTCTCTCTCTCCTCGAACAGGCTTATTATGGTCTTTATGGCGTCGCTGCGGCTCTTGAATCGTCCCTCCTCGATCCACCTGTCGATCTCCTCGATCGTTTTCTTGGGCAGCCTCAACTGGACCTGAGTCAACACTAATCGTAAACAGAATTGTTTACAATATTATTAAACGTTCCTAGGAAACAACAAAGTAAAGTTCTTGAACTGGTGCGGAGGGTGGGATTTGAACCCACGAACTCCTGAGAGACAAGGACCTCAACCTTGCGCCTTTGACCAGGCTGGGCGACCTCCGC
>CAZBUI010000209.1:0-3413 GCA_964495055.1 uncultured Candidatus Bathyarchaeia archaeon
GCTTCTTCCTGGCCATACTCATGGCCAACGCGGGGGGCCTCTGGGACAACGCCAAAAAGTACATCGAGATGGGCTTCTACGGTGGCAAGGGCTCGGACGCCCACAAGGCGGCCGTGATAGGCGACACCGTGGGGGACCCCTTCAAGGACACGGCGGGGCCCTCGCTGAACACACTTGTGACGGTCATCAGCCAGATAGCGTCCCTCTTCGCACCCCTCTTCATCGCCTACGCGCTTCTGGGGCTCTGAGGCGTCCGTCCTTTTCCTCCACCGTCTATACCTTTATTAATCTGAACCAATCATCTTTCATAGCCCATCGAGGGAAACGTTCAATGTACAGGCATCTCAGGGAGGCGTGGAAGCGCCCAGACGACAGCTACGTAGGCGAGGTAATGAAGAGCAGGGCCATAATCTGGCGCAGGCAGCCCACCATCGTGAGGGTGGACAAGCCGACGCGGCTGGACAGGGCTAGGAGCCTGGGCTACAAGGCCAAGAAGGGCTTCGTTGTGACCCGGGTCCGCGTGCGTAGGGGCGGCAGGCGCAAACCTAGGCCGGTGCTGGGCCGCAGGCAGAAGCGCATGGGCGTCAAGAAGTTTACTCCGGCGAAGAGCAAGAGGCTCATAGCCGAGGAGCGAGCCGCCAAGAAGTACCCCAACCTAGAGGTGTTGAACAGCTACTGGGTCTGGGAGGACGGCCAGTATAAGTGGTTCGAGGTAGTCATGGTGGACCCGAGCCACCCCGCCATCAGGTCCGACAAGGATGTAGGCTGGATAGCGGGAAACAGATAGCGGCTTCCACCCGTGACTTGTGACAAGTCATTCCTAATAACTTATTCGTATGTCTGCCGAGAGTAGCCGCCTTTCATGGGTTTCTGGTTCCTCACGGTGACGTCCCACTCCATCTTGAAAACCAGCCGGATGTAGTTGAGGAGCCCCAGTTTCTTGATCCTTCGGACGCTGTAGTGGATGGTCATGCCGCGGAGCAGCCTTATCCTGCCTAGGTGTTTGATGCGTTTATAGATCTCGACGTCGTCGGCGTAGGCGAGGGGAAGGTAGCCGCCGGTCATGTGGAACGCGGTCTTCCTGAAGGCTGAGTTGGCTCCGCAGAGGTGGTACCTGCCGATTAGGCTGAGGGCGACGAGGATGGCGTTGCTCAGCTTGAAGAAGGCTTGGTATGTGAGCCTCTCGGCCCACGTCATGTCGCCCCAGTCGCCGGGGTCCAAGAACCCGGTGACGGCGACCACCTCGTCTTCCTCGAATCCCTTCAACGCCGCCTCCAGCCACCCCGGGTAGAGCTGGCAGTCGGCGTCCGTGGTGGCGACGATGGGAGCCTCGGCTATGTTGAAGCCATCGTTTCTGGCGCCGCCGACCCCCATGCTGGTCTGGGTGATGACCTTGTCGGCGAGCCTTTCGGCGATCTCACGGGTTCTGTCGAGGCTGTCCCCGTCCACGACGATTATCTCTATTCTTTCCCGGGGGATGGTCTGGCCGTGCAATGACTCTAGGCATCTCTCGATGTTCCTCTCCTCGTTGTACGTGGGGACCACGACACTTATCAGCGGAGCAGGGCCTCTGCCGCCCTCTTCCCAGACTGTATCGCCTTGTCCATGTTGTGGTACTCCCATTCGCCGAACCTCCCTATGGGCGTGATGTGGTTATCTTCAAGGTAGCTGTGTACTATGTTAACGTTTTTCCTGTGGTCCAAGTCGTAGATGACGTAGGCGTACCT
Organism: uncultured Candidatus Bathyarchaeia archaeon; assembly: GCA_964495055.1. GTDB lineage: Archaea > Thermoproteota > Bathyarchaeia > TCS64 > TCS64 > RBG-16-57-9. The sequence continues at coordinate 1,728 of CAZBUI010000209.1, forward strand.
GAAGCTGGCCGCCATGCAGGTCTCCACCTCGTCGCCCTCGTCTATAAGACCGGTCTTCACGAGGTCCGTGAGCACGCGTCCCCTAGTCTCCTCCAAGTCCACGCCGCCCCTGTAGGTGACCTCTACGAGGATGCTGCTTCGGCCCATCGGCGTCGTCTCGCTGCTGAAGTTCATGGGGAAGCTGATCCTGTTGAACACGAGGCCCTCCTCGGGGAAGTAGAGCCAGTGCTTGTCGGTGATCCGGGGGCGTTTGACGCCCACCATGACGCAGACAAGGGAGTTGTGAACGAGCCGCTCAGCCGCCCTATGCACGTTCTCGGGGGCGTCGCCCATCATATTGACGACCTCGGGGAGGGGCAGCGAAGAGAGAACGCAGCTCGACTCGATCTCCGTTTCTTTTCCGTCTTTAGTATAGGTCACCTTGACGCCGTCTCCGCGTGGCTTGAGCCCGGTGACTGTGGAGCCCAAGGAGACGTTCAGGCCCCGGGAGAGGCTGTTTGCGAGTGCACCTATGCCGCCGCGCCTCGGGTACCAGAAAACGGCGTTGGGGCCGAACTCCCTGCCCTGCCGTCCCTCGGCCCCCCGTCTCATCTCTTCGATGCTGGGGGAGGGTACGCGGCCCTCGACCCAGTCGGTGTTCATCTCCGTGAGGGGGTGCTTCCAGACCTTCCGGTTGTAGGGCACCATGTAGTGCTTGGCAACGCCGTCGCCGAAGGTTGAGTGTATCCACTCCAAGAAGTTGTGGGGCTCAGCCTGCCGCCGGTCGATGACTCCCTGGATGCACTCATCGATGACGCTCCTCGGCAGGGGGCTGAGGTTGGCCTCGAAGGGGTACTTGACGAAGGTGCCCATCATGTAGATGTAGGCTCTGCGCTCGTGGGTCTGGAGGTTGTCCCCGAGGAGCCTGAAGAAGAGGTCCCGCGTGTACGTGTCCCGGGTGAAGAGTATGTGGGGGGCGTAGTCGAAGACGTAGCCGTCGAGGTTCACGCTCCTGCAGAGGCCGCCCACCATGGGCTCCTTCTCCAGCACCGTGTAGCCGCCGCCTAGGTGGTAGGCGGCGCTCAGCCCTGAGAGCCCGGCGCCCAGTATGGCTATCATCGCGCTCAGCCGAAGTACTTGATTAGCTTCTCGGTCACTATGGTGCTGTTGCCTTGCTGGGCCTCGACGCTGCCAGCCCCGATGTGGGGGGTGCAGACCACGTTGGCCCGCCGGACCAGCTCGGGGTCGGGGTTGGGCTCGGACTCGAAGACGTCCAGCGCCGCCCCGGCGACCTTCCCCGAGTCCAGCGCCGCCTTGAGGGCGGCCTCGTCCACGATGCCTCCCCTGGCGGCGTTTACTATGTAGACGCCGTCCCTCATCTTCATGAACTGTTCGGTACTGATCATGTGCTTGGTCTGGGGCAGCAGGGGCACGTGGACGGTGACGAACTCGCCCCCAGCGAGCAGCGTGTCAAGGTCCGCGTCCTTGGCGCCGATCTCATCGACGTATTGGCGGAGCCTATCCATCTGGACGTCGTAGGCCAGGATCTCCATGCCGAGGGCCCAGGCCTTCTTGGCCCCCGTATAGCCGATGCGGCCGAACCCTATGACGCCCAGGGTCCTGCCGCTCATCTCGATGCCTGTGAGCCTGTTTTTCTCCACCTGCCCTGCTTCATGGTGCCGTCGGCGACTGTGAGGCGTCTCGCCA
>CAZBUI010000210.1:0-3409 GCA_964495055.1 uncultured Candidatus Bathyarchaeia archaeon
CGGGGCCTACACCTTCGCCCCCGGCTACGCCGGCATAGACCTCAACGCCGGGCGAAACGGGCGCGTACACATCGACCCCGAGGACCTGGACGTGGAGCTCCCGGAGATAGAGCGCACGATCACACGCATCATAGACCTCAGGGAGGGCCAGAGGAACGTCACGGTCCGCGGCCAGCTGCTGGACGACCCCGTGCAGCGGGACATAGAGACCGTGCGGGGCCCGGCCACGGTCACCAACTTCCGCATAGACGACGGCACCGGCGAGGCGAGGGTGAGCCTCTGGAGGGACCACGCCGAGGCCGCTATGGACCTGACGGCGGGCGCGGAGATAAGGCTGGAGTACATGAACGTGCGGGAGCCCTTCGACGGCTTGATCCAGGTCAGCAGCGGGGCGTTCACAAAGATGGTAGTGGAGCGAGAGTAAAAAGGGGCTATTTCCCCTTCTCGATCTTCGTCAGGCTATCCTCGAATATCTCTAAGGCGGAGTCCACGAGGCCGCGCGTCACTATGAGAGGAGGCATCCACCGTATGACGCTTACGCCGCAGTTTACTATGGCTAGGCCGCTCCTGAAGCACTCCATCATGACCTCCTTGGTCTCCTTCTGGGCGGGCTCCTTCGTGGTCTTGTCTTTGACGAGCTCGACGCCCACCATGAGGCCTTTGCCGCGGACGTCCCCAATCATGGGGTGCTCTTCCTTCATCTCGTCTAGCCTGTCCTTGATGTGTTTGCCCTGCTTTCTGGCGTTCTCTAGGAGGTTCTCCGACTCGATGACGTCGAGCACTGCCAGCGCGGCGGCGCAGCTCACCGGGTTGCCGCCGAAGGTGCTGGCGTGGCTACCCGGCTTCCAGTCCTGTATGTCGGCTCTGGACGCCATGACGCCGAGGGGCATCCCCGCCGCTATCCCTTTGGCCATGCAGACTATGTCGGGGACCACGTCATAGTGCTCTATGCCGAACCACTTTCCGGTCCTCCCCATGCCCGCTTGGACCTCGTCGGACGCGAACAGTATGCCGTACTCGTCGAGAAGCTTCTTGAGTCTCTTGAAGTAGCCGTCAGGTGGCACTACGTAGCCGCCTTCTCCCTGTATAGGCTCGGCTATGAGCATGGTCACCTCTTCCGGGGGGACGTACCGGTGGAACAGGTACTCGTCGATGTAGTCCACGCACGCGTAGCCGCAGCTTGGGCACTCTAGGTTGAACGGACACCTGTAGCAGTACGGGTAGAAGATGTGCTCAACGCCCGGGATGAGCGGCGCGAACCTCGCCCGCTGGTAGGGCTTGCTGGCCGTGAGGCTGACGGCCCCCATGGTCCTGCCGTGGAAGCTGCCTATGTAGGCTATGCAGCCTTGGCGGCCAGTGTGCCATCGCGCCACCTTCATGGCCGCCTCGACGCTCTCCGCACCGCTGTTTCCGTAGAAGAACTTCTTCCTGTGGCTACCGGGCACCAGGTCGTGAAGCTTCTCGCCCAGGTTGACGTAGCCGTCGTAGAAGAAGTCGGTATAGCTGTAGTGGATGAACTTCTCCGCCTGGTCCTTGATAGCCTTGACCACCTTGGGGTGGCTGTGGCCGACGCTGCAGACCGCCAGCCCCGCGTTCATGTCGATGAACTCGTTGCCGTCCACGTCCACCACTATGCTTCCCTCGCCGCGCTCGATGACTAGGGGGTACGCCCTGCCGAAACTCGGTGAGATGACCTCGGAGTCCCGTTCGACGATCTTCCTCGCCTTGGGGCCCGGCGGGGTTACCTTAATCTTTGGATAAGACCTTCAGATCCCTTCGGTGAAGGGTGGACTGTTGGACTTAAAAAACTGACTTCTATACTGTCAGCGTTATCTCTATGATGGATATCTGGGCTTCTTTGCCGTCGTCTCTCGTCAAAATGTCGGTCCCCACCTTGATGTCCTTGACGACGGCGTCCTTGAGGAAGATCCTGCGGAGCAGTTGCACCATATCGACGGCCTTGCTGATGTGTTTGCCCCGGGCCCTTACCAGCACGGTCTCGGCGCCGTCGTTGAAAAGGGTGAGGCATGCCACCACGTAGTTCATGATGGGCTTAACTCCCATGATGACGAGGTTGTGTCTTCTAGGATCAGGCATCAATTCTTCCTCCTAGATCTTGATAACCTGCGGAAGATGAGGCCACAGGCATGCGCGGGCTGTCACATGGATGGCGTCTAGAGGGGTACGAATACACGGGCTAGGATCACTGCCGCGATAAGTAACGACGCCGCCCCTACGACGAACTCCGGCGGTATCTTGACCCCGTTGGTCTCGTCCTGGAAGAACCTCATTAGGCCCGCGCTACTCTGAGGCATCCCAGGAGAGCTTCGTTTTTTCTTGCTCATCCCTTGTTCGTTTCCTCTTACTCACGAGTGTAATAATAACCTTCCGAGCGTCAACGTTTCCCTTTTGGGCGCATGAAGTCGGTGAGGTTAAACTGGGTGTGGTCGTCCTCAGGCTCCTCACCGAACAGGGAGTCTATCTCCTCCTGTACTAGCCTTAATCTGTCGCTATAGTACTCTCCAAGATTGTACGTCTCGACGATGTCCTCCGCGGAGTCGATGTACTTCTCTATGCCTCCCCTGTGGACCGTCAATAGTATGGAGCCACCGCACCTGTCGCAGGTGCCCTTGAGCGGTGGCCGCCTGAACTTCTTGTTGCATTTGCTGCACCTGAAGGTCTGTCTGGTGAAGGCCCGGAGGTTGCCTACGATGTCCTTCATGAAGTGGCTGTTGAGTATCTTTAGAGCGACGATCTGGCCGTCCACGGCCCGCAACTTCTCTGTGAGGTCCATCTGGCTCTCCAGCTTGTCCAGCATGGTGTGGAGCTTGTTGTACGCCCCGGCGTGGCTGCCTAGGTTGATATCGCTGCACTCCTTGGTGTATTTGAAGCCCATGTACTGGGCCGCGGTGCCGAGTCTGCCGCCTAGGGTGTCCACCAGGGGCGCGAACTGGGATGGAGGTGCGCCCTCCATGCACATTGTGTAGAACTCGGGGGGGTAGCGGCCGATGACGTCCACGTTGTGGCTCTCCTTATCCACCTCCGCGGGGTTCAGGTTGGGGATTACGAATAGCGGTGCGTCCATGAGTCCGCCGCTCTGCTCCGGCAGGTACTTCTTGCTGAAGTTGAGCAGCGGGTCCAGCGCCATTAAGATGGCGTCCTCGTCCCCGTCGCAGTTCCTGCGCTTGGCGGCGTGCCAGTATGGGTGGGCGTAGCAGTTACGGACCTTGGTCCAACCTATGAGGCGGCCGACGATGGCGGCGCTCGTGTGGGGGGCGAGCCCCAGCACTATGTGGCCTATGAGCTGATCCCTGCTGTCCACGTTGTAATAAGGCTCAAGTTTGTAGAAGTCACGGAGCTCGTCGTCGAGGAACTTGGTGACTTTGACGAGGTAGTCGCCGCAATCCTC
>CAZBUI010000211.1:0-3105 GCA_964495055.1 uncultured Candidatus Bathyarchaeia archaeon
GCCAGTGGTGGTAGCTGTCCCAGTTCCAATCCAAGGGAATGAACAGCCACACCACCAGCCGGGCGGCTAACGCAGTGAAAAAGATAACAAGGCCGGCTCTGCCTTCCATGAGCCCTCGTTGGCCGTCTCCGACCCCCATCCATTCTTTAGGTATATTTGAGGGTTAAATAAGTGTCGGGTGGCTACAACAGGCTCTCCAGCCGGGGGCCGTCTCCTGAAGCTCCCTGCACCTCTCCATGGTCTCAAAGGCCCGCCTGATATGCGGTATGGTTATGTTGCCGCCCACCACGAGGGCTACGTTCAGGGCGTCGTGGAGCTCCTCGTCCGTGAAGCCCAGCTTGATGCACCGTATGACGTGATAGGTGACGCAGTCGTCGCACCGGAGCACCATGCTAGTTGCGAGGCCCAGTAGCTCCAGCGTCCTCTCGTCTAGGTGGCTCGGCTCGTAGGCCCGGCTGTCAAGCGCCCAGAAACGCTTCAACCCCAGGTGTCCGCAACCCAGGATGGCCTCGTTCATCCTCTTCCTGAACTCGTTGAGATCCTTCATGGCACCCCAAGAAACATTGGATTTGATGTTTGCGCGATGAAGTAAAAGCAACTCTCCACACGTTACGATACACCTATTTACCGGAGGTCCACAACACGGATTGAAACATGGTTCCTTGGAGATGCTTCGCCTTCACCTTAGGATTTTCCTGGACGGTGTGGGCGTCAGCAATAGCCTTGGGGGTGGGACTCGATTCTCCAATGGGATACATCCTCTACGTATAGGAGGGGTCGGCCCAATCGTAGGCGCTTTATCTCTACTGCGCCACGAGTCGGGTGAACCATTAAAAAGGGTCAGGGAGAGCGTCAACTTCGGGTCGCTTGAGCCCGGGGGGCTTCGCAACTGCCTTGGCTGTGTCCGTGCTCCCCAACTTACTTGCCGTGGCGATATCGGAGCGAGACTTGTCACAGCTACTACTCGAAACATGGGGGTCGCTTGCCCCATGGTTCATCTTCCTCTTCGTCGTAGCCGTGATAGAGGAGATTGAGTGGCGGGGATACACTCTCCCCAAACTCCTTGAGACACACTCTTTGATGGTCTCCTCCGCGGTCCTCAGGGCCGTGTGGGCGCTGTGGCACGTGCCCCTCTTCCTGATCCCGGGGACGTGGCAGCATGCTCAGGGATTCGGCTCACCCGTGTTCTGGAGGTACTTGATGCAGATACTGCCCAGGACGTACCTCTACGCATGGGTCTACGTGAGGAACCACCGCCGCCTGTCTTCGATGGCGGTGTTCCACTCTTTATCGAACATGTCGGGGGAGCTCCTCGAAGTGACGGCGAGAGCGGACGTCCCAAGGATGATCATGGAGACCTTCCTGGCTGCCACACTGTCGCTTCTCTGAGCCCGAGTGCAGGGCAGAGATTTTATGTCACACCCACAATATCGAGGATGTGACACGCATCAAGGCCGGCGACGAGGTCATCCTCTACCTCGACGCCAAACGCACCTACAAGGTGAAGGCCGAGGAAGGAAAACAGTTCCACACCCACAAGGGATACATCGAGCTGGGCGACATCATAGGCGGGCCCTACGGGGTGATGGTCAACAGCAACCTGGGCGTCAAGTTCTACGCGTTGAAGCCCCTGGTCAGGGACAGGGTGCTCAAGACGGACCGCAGGACTCAGGTCCTTTACCCAAAGGACATAGGATACATCCTCTTCCAGCTGGGCCTTGGCTCAGGCTCCAGGGTCCTGGAGGCGGGCACCGGCAGCGGCGCCCTCACAATGGCCCTCGCCGAATCCGTGAGGCCCGAGGGTGCTGTCATCACATACGAGGTCGTGGAGAGACACATGAAGGCCGCGCGCGGCAACATCGAGAGGTCGGGGCTCATGCCCTACGTGGACATGAGGCTCGGCGACGTCGCTGAAGGCGTCCCGGAGACGGAACTGGACGCGGTGGTGCTGGACATGGCGACGCCGTGGCTCGTGGTTCCCCAAGCCTGGGAGGCCCTCGCCGGCAGCGGCGTCTTCCTGTCGTTCAGCCCCACCATAGAGCAGGTCATGAAGACCGTGGACGCGCTGAAGTCCCAGCCGTTCATAGAGGTGGAGACGGTGGAGCTACTGATGAGAAACATCACGGTGGCCCCCGGGAGGACGAGGCCGAGGACCGTCATGATTGGGCACAGCGGCTACCTTACCACGGCGCGTAAGGTCCTGGCGCTGATGGACTAACCTCTCCGTCCCAGCCGACGTAAACAGGGTAACATTGGCTCGTTTTCGCCTGTCTTCATGGCGCCCCTGATTTCGGGCTTGGTTTTGGGCAAGTGAACCCAATTGCCGGGTCTCCTCGTGGGCGGTGAGACGGAGAGCTGGACGGAAAAAGGGGCTTTATCGGTTTTAAAGCAGGGAGTATGTCGGTGCATGGATGGTTTTTCCAGCTGTTTTCCTGAATATTTTCTATATATTATTTATTTTATTGAAAATCAAGTTATTCTCATCTGCTGTAAGAATAGTTTTTTTAATGGGTTTACTGGCGGGTTAAACTAGGGCTGGCTAGTGGGCGCTGGGCTCCCGAGGAACAGTAAGGCTCTCCCGCGAAGAATTAATATGGGCTACCGGAGCGGGACGCCCCAACGGCAACGAGGGACGACGGCCGACCGCTAGCCTAGCTCCACCCCGGTTAAACAACGTTTCATCCTGACAGACATATAAAACCTCTCAGTCATTCTACATGCCACGATCTATTTAAAATACCACTGATGAGTCCACGTATATTTAATCCTTCGAATCAATATATCGGCGATCGTGCCCTAGGACTGTTGACGCCATTGATTTGTTACACAGATGCATTAACTTTCGGCGATGTAACGCGGTTTCTTCTTATACGGTTACACCCCCATATCAACACGCGGCCCGATGTTACACGTTTAAGGCAAACATATAAAACACCCCGAAACGACGCCGCCAGCCCCCGAGGATAACCCTAAAACAATGCACAGCACAGTATAGGGCGATACACATGCTAGACGAGAAAGCGCTAGGCATAATGAAGGAGATGATGGAGGCCTTCGGCCCATCCGGCTTTGAGCGCGAAGTAAACTCCATGGTGAAGAACTACA
>CAZBUI010000211.1:3115-3402 GCA_964495055.1 uncultured Candidatus Bathyarchaeia archaeon
GGCCATAGCGGACGAGGTGCTGACCGACAAGCTAGGCACCGTGGCCTTCAGCCTTAAAGGAGAGGGCCCCACCGTCCTCCTGGCGGGTCACACCGACGAGGTGGGGTTCATAGTGTCTTCCATCGCCAAGGAAGGGTACCTGACCTTCAACCCGCTCGGCGGCTGGTGGGACCAAGTCCTGCTAGCCCAACGCGTAGTAATACGGGGAAGCAAAGGCGACGTCCACGGGGTAATAGCCTCCAAGCCGCCCCACATACTGCCCCAAGAAGAGCGAAAGAAGATGGTAG
>CAZBUI010000212.1:0-3388 GCA_964495055.1 uncultured Candidatus Bathyarchaeia archaeon
TACATAGAATTAAGTTAAATTTTGATTCTTTTAATCCGAGCTAAACACATACAAAGTTGTATATAGGTTAATATATAAAAACCGTAGATCGCGTGAAAAGTTGAATAAAGGAGGGTGATGGGGTCTCTCATCTGCCGCGGTTGAACCGTCTGAAGGCGGTGCCCGCCGCCACCAGGAGGGGGTCGTAGAGCTCCGAGACAGCCGGGCAGTAGGCCAGCTCAATCCTGGTGAAGTCTTCGATGGTCATCCTGTTCTTTATGGCCACCGAGATGACGTTCACCCGCCATGCCGCCCCCTCCTCGCCTATGCACTGTCCCCCTAGCAGCCTCCCCGAGTCGGCGTCCACGATGATCTTCACCGATATGTCCTTGGCGTCGGGCATCCAGCTTGGCTTGGTCTGCATGTTCACCCTGCCGCTCACCGTCCTGAACCCGTTTCTCTCGGCGGTCTCGGTGTTGTAGCCGGTGCACGCTATCTCTAGGTCGCCGACGAAGGATACGAATGTGCCGAGGCTCCCGTCGTACCTCTCGTCGCCGCCCGCCGCGTTGATCCCGGCTATGACGGCCTGGCGGAACGCGGTGGTGGCCAGGGCCACGGCGACGGGTTTCCCGTCCACGCCGCTGAACGAGAGGCAGCAGTCCCCGATGGCGTAGACGTCCTTCACGTTGGTCTCCATCCTCTCGTCGGTTATGATGGCCCCCCGCTCCGCGGCTATCCCCGCCTCCTCGGCTATCCCCGACTTGGGTCTCACGCCGACGGCCATGACCACGATGTCCGTGGGTATGGTCTCGCCGGCTATGACGACGGACTCCACCCGGTCCTTCCCGTTCACCGCGTCTATGCCTTTCCCGAATAGGATGTGGAAGCCCTTGGACTCAAGGTACTCGCGTATCTTCTCGCCCATGTCCGGGTCAAGGTTCCGCGGGAACGGTGGAGGGCTCCTCTTGGTCACGTAGACCTCGAGCCCCAGCTCCTTGAGGGCGAACGCTATCTCGAGCCCTATGGCTCCGCCGCCTACTACGACCGCCCTCTCGCTGGTCAGAGCGGCGTCCCGGATTGCTTCGGCTTCCTCGGGGTTGGTGACGACGTGCACCCCCTTCCCGAGGAGCTCGTGGGCGCCTGGGATGGGCAGTATGATGGGTTCGCTGCCCGTGGAGACTATGAGTGAGTCGTAGTCCAGCCAGAACACCTCGCCGGATTCCAGGTTCTTAACCTCCAACCGTTTCCCCTCCGTGTCTATGGATAGGGCCTCGTGGCTGGTGAGCTTCTTGAGCCGCCTCGTCGTGGGGACGCTGTGCTTCAGGTCGTCGAAGCTCGGCACCTTCCCCTCTATCGCGTAGGGAAGCCCGCATGGTGAGAACATGTCGTAGTCTCTCTTCTCGATGATGGTTATCTCGACGCGCCTGTCGAAGCTGGTGGCTCCTCTGGACGCGTAGAGGCCGCCGGTGCCCATCCCGATGACGACGATCTTCTTCGGTGAATCGGATTTTGTCATTTCCTTATTCATCTTCTCCATTTGTTTTGGTTTTTTCGCCTATGGTTACTCCAGTAAACACTGCGAACATTGGTTTAACTATTTGCATCGGCTTGATTTACACCTAAAATCATTGAAAAAGTGATGCCGACGAGGGCATTAGCGACCGCGAGTCTCTCGGCGTATGAATAGAGATCTTTAATTGCACATTGGCGTTCTCACCTCTGAGATTAACGATGCGCGTCTGGAAGACCCTCTCCATGAGGGACACGGTTATGACGAGGAGCGAGGGCTGCAGGGTCTGGGGCACTGAAGGCAACTCCTACCTGGACCTCCAGTCCGGGTACTGGTGCAACGTCCTCGGGTACGGCAACCCCGACCTCACCGAGCCCGTGAAAAACCAGATAGATAGGCTCGTCAACGTGATGTCGGCGTTCAGGACCGAAGAGGTAGAGCTGGCGCTCCAAGAGATGGAGAAGGTGTTGCCGCCGACGCTTAACAGGGCGGCGTTCCTCAACTCGGGGAGCGAGGCAGTGGACCTCGCCCTCAAGATGGCTAGGGCTGCCACGGGACGCACCGGCGTTGTGGTGAACGAACGGGGATACTACGGCGCTACGTCGTACCCGTTCTCGCTGTCGTGGCCCGGGATGAGTGCGCCATACCTGCCGGACCCTGGGGAGGTGCACAGGCTGCCGCCGCCCCTCTGCCAGAGCTGTGAACACGGCTCACGGGAAGACTGCAGTGGCTTCAAGTGCTTGGAGTGGCTCCAGAGGCTCGTAGATGAGGGCAACACGAACATAGCCGCCGTCATGTACGAGCCCGTCTTCGGCGCCGGCATACTCGTTCCACCCATAGGGTACGGAGAAAGGCTCCGGGAGTACGCCGACGCCCTTGGGGCGCTCCTCATATCGGAGGAGGTGACGACGGCGCCCGGGAAGACCGGGCGATGGTTCGCGTACCAACACGACGGCATAGAGCCCGACATACTGGTCCTAGGTAAGGCCGTCGGCGCGGGGTTCCCGGTCTCCGTGGTGGTGACCACCGAGGAGGTCGAGGAACGGTGCAGGGACTCGCTGCTTCACGTCCAGAGCCACCAGAACGACGCCTTCTCGGGGAGGGTGGTGGCCACGGTGCTGTCCATCATCCGGCAGCAAGGCCTCGTAGAGCAAGCCGCAGAGAAGGGCGAGTACTTCATAGACGCATTGAGGGAGCTGATGGAAGAGCACCCGTTCATAGTAGACGTCAGGGGGAGGGGTCTCATGTTCGGCGTGGAGCTCGACGATGGACACGCCCACCTCGGGACAGTAATCCAGGACAGGCTCTTCGAGAAGGGCTACCTGATGGACTACCATGCCTCGACACGCACGTTCAGGTTCTTCCCGCCCTACGTGATAAGCTACGGGGAGATCGACTCTTTCATCGCCGACCTCAGGGAGACCCTGGATGGCTTGGATTCACTCTAGGCTCTTATGCTATGAGCCTTTCTTCTATCTCCATTAACCCGCTTACGCACGCCACGTATTCCCCGGAGTCGGTTACGCTGTAGACGTTCTCCCTGCCCCGTTTCTCCTTGGATATGTACCCGGCGTCCTCCAGCTTCCCCGTGATCCCCTTGTTCAGCCTCATGAGCATCCCTATCTTCTCGCCCCGGTTGAGCTTGTTGGGGTCGTCCTCGAAGCCCTCGACGCCCTCGCCGTGGAGGTACTCCAAGATCTCGGAGGTCCTCATCTCGCCCGTCTGGTGGAGCTTGACCAGCACCTTCATGCCCCGTTCGTCGGGGAGCATTATGTTGAAGTTCTCTAGGAAGTGGATCTGGGGAGTCGTGACTATGGATTTGCCGTGGCTGAGCTTCTCCTGCCGGGTGTGGATGTACCTGTTGCACCGCACGTAGTAGAGGCGGGCGCCCTGCACCAT
>CAZBUI010000213.1:0-3375 GCA_964495055.1 uncultured Candidatus Bathyarchaeia archaeon
GAGCCTTTAACGTAGGTTAGGGTCTTGCTGTGCTTGGCGGCCTCGGCTCTGTCGCGCCGCCTCCACTCGCCCCGCTGGTGCTGGTCTTTCAGCTCGTCCAGCGTGTAGGTTTCACCGCTTATCTGGTTTCTGAACACCCACATGTACTCCATCTGCTTCTTGTCGCTGTTCCACTTGCCCTCGTACTGTGGCCGGGGGTCCACCCTGAACTTTCTTCGCTCCCCGGTGAACTCCCTTAGCTCCTTGGGCAGCTTGGGCGGGTCAGGGACGGACAGCCATATCCCTTCTCGGTCAACGTCTTTCTGGCGGTATTCCCCTCTGCCCCTCTGAACGAATTTTAAGGCTTCCTCGTAGCTGTCAAATATCCGGGTGCCCGCTCCCTCTCTGGGGTCTATGCCCGGCGCGATGCGTCCCGTGAACCAGACCATCCACTTGCCGTCCCTTTCGTCGAGACCCCCGGCCGGGATTATGCGGTCAACCTTGCTCAGCGCCGGGGACCAGTAGGGCGTCAACGTGAACTCTATCTCGTGGGACGGTCCTCTGGGCGACGCATTGATCAGGTCCTCGATGATCTTCTCCTTGTCGGGGGCCGTCTTGTACTCTATGCTGCCTCTGGCGACCAGGTTCTTGTTTCCCCGCTCAGTCTTGTCTCGGTCATATACCTCGTACCGCACGGCCTCGCTGCCCCGGCTCTTTGTGTTCCACGCTATGATCAGGTACTTGGGCTTCCCGCGTTTGTATCCTCGACGCTCCTTGAAGCTCTTTAGAGGCCACCCGGGGTTGTCGTTGATGAGCCGCCGGTACTTCTCGGCCTTCTCCGTGGTGTTGAACTGGTTTTTCGTTGTTTTATCTATCTTGGGGTCGTAGACCTCCACCTCATACATCCCTGAATCCTTGTTGTAGACTGGATCGGATGCCCTCGGTTTTCCCGGGGGTCCTCGGGGCGCAGGCTTGGCGTCAGGCACCTTCTTCTTCACGGCCTTCTCCGTGGCTTCGTCGTAACGGGGTATATCTTTGGGCTTCCGGTAGGGCTGGTAGTCCCGTATGGCGCTCTCATGTTCGCTGTGGTGGTCCCTGAACTTGACATCGATTCCGAGGCTCCCCAGGGTGTCGGTGAAGATTCTGGCGTCCCTGTCCTCTTCCAGATAGGCGTACCTGCCCTTCCTGTGGCTGCAGTGTGATATTTCGTTCTCGATGCCTAGCTCCTTCAGCCTCTTGATGGGAACCCTGAGCCACCCGTGGCCGGGGTCAGCGTAGAAGTCGTAGGTCTCCACGCGGGTCTTGACGGTGGGCTTAGGTGCTGCCGCCTTCTTGGGTTTGGTTCTGTCCCTGACGCTATCCACGGCGTCGTTATACGCGGCCTCCACCGCCGCCTCGGCGTGTCTCTCCGCCGCCTCGGCTGCATGTGTTTTTTGTATGGCCATTTCCCATAGCTCCGGGGCCTCTCCGAAGATGTCCTTGATCAGCTCCATGTTCTCGGCTCTCGCTTCTTTCAGGGCCTCGCCTTGGAGATCACGCACGAATTCCTCGTTAAAGGTGCGGCTGATCTTGGCCGCCTCCTCGTGGCTGTAACCCTTTTCTAGAAGGTCTACGTAGAGGACGCTGCTCTTGTGGGCGGTTAAACGGCTTAGAGACGCATCCAGGTGCGTCTCGTACTGAACTCCGTATTTTTCCTTGAGTTGGGCTAAACGCTTCCGTTCCTTCTCCTCGGCGCTAGACTTTTTACCGCGTTTTTTGAGGGCCTTTAGCTGGGCCTCCCGCTCCTCGGCGGCCTTCTCCCGCCTGATCTTGATGAATTCGGCACGGGCCTTTTCCGTGATTCTGACTGTGGCTGCCTTGAGGTCCGTTTCGTCGGCCTTTATCCACTCCTCAAATATGGCCTTCTCCGCGATTTGCTCCCTCTCTTTTTGCGTAGCTGAGGGTAAGATGTCCCCTAGAACTTTGCTGTAGGTGGCCTTCATCTTGTCGTGTATCTCTACCATAGTGGGCTTCCGGGGCTTCTCCTTGGGCTTCTCGGGCTCCCGTTTTTTCTCCGGGGTGTGGTCCTTGAAGCGGCTGAGGTTGGGGGTGCCTTTGAAGTCTGGGTGGTTTGACACTTGTTTGCCACCCACAGCCTTGGCCAGTCTATCCAAATCCCGCCTGAAGCCACCCTCGGTGACCCCCATGGCCTTCCACGCTCTCAGGTCAGCGTCCCTCTCCGTCTCGGCTAGGGCCTCCCTGTGGGCCCTCTTAGCACCCTTGAAGCCTATCTCCTCAATCTGTTTCTGGTGGGCCATCTCATGCGCCACGGCGTACTCCAGATACTTCCGGGTCAGCCTCGGGTTTTTCTCCCAGAGGTTGGCGAAGTGCCTGTAGTTGACGTTGACCCGGCTCGCCTTGCCGTCCGACGTGTGGGTTATGCGGGCCGGATAACCGGCCTTCTGGGCGTGTACCTTGACGGCGGATTTGATGCCTAGGGCTTTACGGTACTTCTCCACGATGGGGGCCACGTATTTTTTAGCTGAGGTAGGCGTGTTGAGAGGGTTTTTCTGCTTGTTTACCCTAGGGGTCTTAGCCCTGATCTTGCTCGGCGCGTCCACGCCGGGCAGGTCGTACCTGTCGGGGTGCTTGGCCCACTCCTCGGGTGTGGGTGCCAGCGGGGCCTTCAGGGCCTTGTCGGTGGCCTTGGCTACCCTGCTGCGGCGCTCCATCTTTCTCCTGACCTTGCCCTCCGGGTAATCCACGCCATAGACATCGTACCTGTTCGGCGTCTTTATCCAGAGGCTGGGGGTCGGCGCTATGCGGGCGCTGAGATTTTCATCCGTTCTCTGGGCGGCGGGGGTTCGCTGGGCGTGTATCCTGCGCAGCGCCTCTACCTCGCGCTCAGTCCACTGGTGTGGCTTCTCCTCTGCCCGGCTCCTGGCCGGCAGGCTTACGCCCTTCCCTTTCTTCCTCTTGGGCCGGGTTCTCCTCTTCGTCCTGGTTCTCCTTACAGTCACTTCTTCTCATCCTCCAGCCAATCCGGCATCTCGGTCAACTCGGGCGACTCGGTTAGAGTTGACTGGAACAGCGTTTCCTCGTCGGGGGCCAACGTCAGCAGCCCCTTGTTGGTGTATATGCGCTGGACGGCCCCAAACTCCCGCCGAAGCAGCTTAACCAGCTGGGTGAGGCGTTTGGGTTTCCGGTATAGGCCGTGCTCTGTGAAGTAGTCTATGGCCTGCATGGCTCTCTCGCTGAGGTGGCCACGGGTGGCTGCCTGAAGGTTCTCGGTGTGCAGTATTAGCCACTCCTCATCCGTGAGGCCGCCCTGCTGGATGCCCCTCATGAGGGTGCGTAGCACCCTTCCCTGCCTCCTGGCCAGGTAGTCGGCGCTGTCCATCTGGGGCTTATCCTTCG
>CAZBUI010000214.1:0-3340 GCA_964495055.1 uncultured Candidatus Bathyarchaeia archaeon
TCGCCTCGAACACCTTCCTCATGAAGGGCTTCATAGACATAGAGGACATCAACATCAGGAGACAGACCGAGCTGGGGCTGAAGGCTCTAGATCTGAGGATAGATGAGCTCGATCAGACAACCCATGGGTTCGCGGCCCGCGACGACACGTATTACTACGTCGAGAGCGGCTTGAAGCACTTCATAAACGAGCTGCTGCTGAGCTCAACTTTCATCGACTACGAGATAAGCTTCATGGTCTTCCTGGACGACGAGGGAGACATCATAACCAGCAAGGCCTTCGACCTCGTAGAGCTGAAGAATGTTCCATTTCCGGCATCCATCAGAGAAGTCATCGAGCAAAACAGCATCTTAAAGAACCACACCGGGATCAACAGCGCAGTCTCGGGTATATTAGCCACCCGGGATGGCCCGGTGGTCTTATCGTCAAGGCCCATAATCACCACCGAGAAGAGTGGGCCTATAATAGGGACGCTGATATGTGGAAGGCACCTAGACCTCTTGGAAGTCGAGGCAATCAAAGGATCCACATTCCTATCCATAGAGATAGTGGACATCAACGACGAGGAGGCCCTCGGCTCCTTCGGATCAGGGTCCATGGCCTTGAATGGGGCGCAGATAAACATAGAGAGACGAGGATACGACAAAATATTAGGCTACTCTGTGCTGTACGACATCTTCGACGAGCCCGTCCTGGTCCTAAAGGTGGAGTCCCCCAGAGACGTCTACACCCACGGGCTGCTGGTCTTAGCGTACTTCGTGGGGTCCGGGGTCCTCGCGGGGTTCGTCATCGCCTTGCTTTCCATATCCGTCATGAACAGGTTCATACTTACACGCATAGTGAAACTGAGCAAAGAGGTCAGCGAGATAGACCCGCACATGATAGCCACGATGAAGGTGACCATCCCCGGGGACGACGAGGTCTCTGTGCTCTCGGAGAACATAGACGAGATGCTCGACGCGCTTAACCTGTTCCAGCACCGCCTCAAGGAGAGGGAGAGGATGGCCACCATAGGGGAGACCTCGGCCATGGTAGGCCACGACCTACGAAACCCGTTGCAGGTCATCTACATGCTGGGATCGAGGCTAAACAAGAAGATAAGCGCCTTCAGAGACGCTGGAGTAGACGACTCCGAGCTGGATGAGCTGGAGTACATTGAGGAGAAGCTCAAGGAGCAGACCAGCTACATGAACAAGATCGTCTCCGACCTCCAGGACTTCTCCAAGAACATCCAAGTGTTCTACGAGGACGTGGACTTGGAGCAGGTTGCAGTCGACGTCGTCGCGACTCTCAAGGTGCCGGAGAACGTAGAGATCTCGGTTTCACTCGACGAGGGACTCCACGGCGTAAGAGCTGACAGCAACCTGCTCAAACGGGTTTTCACCAACCTCTTGACCAACGGCATCCAGGCGATGCCCGATGGAGGGACGCTGTCCGTCACGGGGAGCGTCTCAGGCGGCATGGTCTCCTTGGTGGTGTCTGACACCGGGGTCGGGGTATCCGAGGAGAACATGGGTAAGCTGTTCCAGCCGTTGTTCACCACCAAGGCGAAAGGCACGGGACTCGGTCTCGCCGTCTGTAAGAAGATCGTGGAGGCGCACGGCGGCGAGATATCCTTCGAGTCTGAGGAGGGCGCCGGAACCAGTTTCGTAATCAAGTTCCCGGTTCATCCAGACGAGGACTTGGCTGAGACTCGGGTCTCCGACGAATCTGAGCCGATAGCGCTGCAGGAACAGCCGGTCGAGAGCCGTCACTCGGGCTGACCTGGTTTTTCTTCCTCGTCCTCAGGCTCCTCTTCGATGAAGGCCGTCAAGGCGCTCTGCGCCGTGTCCGCCGCCTTGACCCGCTCCCACTCCTGCTGGTCCACGGTGCCGCCGACCTGCTCCTTGATGGCCACCGCCATTCTGGGACCGATCAGCGGCAGGGCCGTCAGCCGCCTCAGCTCGGCCCGCTTAAGCCTGGCTATGCTGGTGAAACCGGAGTTGTAGAGCACCTGGGCCCTGACGCGGCCTATGCCCTTGAGCCTGACGAGGGGTAGTAGCTTCTCGGAGACGCCGTGCTTGACGCGGTCCCTGAGCTTCCTGAGTTGCAGCCTGGGCTCCGGCATGGCGAGGACGTCGGCTAGCTCATGGGCGGCGTACAAGAGCCACTCCGCGTTGGTGACGGCGCTGTACCGGTCCCCCGGCTGCACGCTGTATCGTTCCAGGAGGTCGTTCTCGGACACCTCGTTTATCCACGCCTCCAGGACCATGGCGGTCTTAACCTCGCCGAGGAGGCTCCCATACTCGATGTAGTCGTCCGCCTCGTCTACATGGACGGCCAGCTCGTCGCGGTGGTCCTCGAGGTAGGTCTCCACGATCTCCATGTCGCTGCGTCTGGGCCGGAGGATGGGCCTCATGTCCGGGGTGTGGCACACGAGGTGGAGCCAGGTGAAGTCCGTTACGTTGAGGGCGCCCCGCTTGAGGCCGTCCCTCATGACCACCGCGGTCAGCGGGTCGATGTACAGCTCGCTGACGCGGCGGCCGAAGTCCGTGGGGTAGAGCCTGTCCCTGCTGTACTCTATCATGTCCTCCCTACGGAGGTAGCGGAGGATGTTGCCTGTGATGAGCTTGATGCCCGACGTGGGGTAGTTGTAGCCGTAGAATGTGGAGCCGAAGAAGTCGAGGAGGCCGCCCTCGGTGTGGGCGTAGTCCGAGGCGACGGCGGCGAGGGTGTGGCCCCGCAGCGCGGACTCCATGGCCAGGCGGCTGTCGATCCTCTCGGGCTGGGATAGGACATAGTCTGTCATGAGGTAGTCCTGCTCGTCCTCGGAGGACGCTATGATTAGGGCCTCTCCCACGTCGTCGTACTGGGGCCTCCCGGCGCGTCCGCTCATCTGCTTGTACTCCAGCACCTTTATGGGTTGCATCCCGTACCCCGGGACGAACCGCCTGTAGCTACCTATGACCACGGTCCTGGCTGGGAGGTTGACGCCCGACGCGAGTGTCGGCGTGGCCGAGAGTATCTTGATGTGCCCCTCCTTGAACGCGTCCTCTATGATTCTCCTGTGCTCCCTGTTGAGGCCGGCGTGGTGGAACGCCGCCCCCTTGGATATGCACGAGGCGAGGTCGTCCGTGAGCCTGGTCTTCTCGCCGTGGACGGATATGTCCGCGGCGATCCGCTGGAGCTCGGTCTCTTGGCGCTTGGACAGCATCCTCCCCAGGGCGTTCCCCGCCATCCGGGCCGTGGAGGCCGCTCGTCGCCTGCTCTCCACGAATATGAGGGCTTGGCCTCGGTCTTTTACGGCGTTCAGGGCCAGGTTTATGTGGTCCTGAGGGTGGTAGCGTTCAATGCTTCTCAC
>CAZBUI010000215.1:0-3324 GCA_964495055.1 uncultured Candidatus Bathyarchaeia archaeon
CTTTATACGATCTAGGAGTATCTTTCGTGCCCTAACATCTTCTGGGTAATCAGGATGTGAAGGAATAAGTTTCTTCATCTTAGTTAATACGTAATTAATCGCCCATATTTCGTTTTCAATCTCATTTCTAGACTCCATGTTTTTACTATTAGAAATAAGTTATATATAGCGTTATAATTTTCACGTTATCCGATCCCACCCCTGCGTCTTTCTCTTGCTGGCCCCTGCGTTGGGCTGTTCTGGTGGGCGGTGTCTTGTTGTGTCTCTGGTATCTGTGTATGGGGTGGGTGTGGGTGTGTTGGGTCGGATAGGGTGGGATCATTCCGGCTCCTCTTCCTGTTACTATCGGGGGACGTGAATTGAGGGCCCCGGGAATTGGTCGGCTTCTGTTTGTGGTTCGTGAGTAGTTTCAAGCTCGTATTGAATAGTTTTGAATCATTTCCACAAGATCTAGATTATTTTGCCTATCGGTCTCGAAGCCGGCGGCGGCGCCATCTCGGCGGCGTACACCGATAGAGCCAGTGCCCAGAACCTATCGTCGTGGGTACCCTCGGGGTGGCTGAAGGCGATCCTGCCGGTCTTGGTGAGCTCGTACCGCTCTACATTGAGTTCGTCCAGGAGGTCCCGGTCGTAGGGTATCTTGAGCAGCTCCTCCTGCATCCGCTGCTTCACGAGCTGCGCCATCTCCTGCTTGGCGCCCTGGGTGAAGTGAACGCCCTCCGCCTGCCCAAGCCCCGCCGAGTGCATGTCCTCGACTATGTAGTCTCCGTGCTTGGTGTTGTCCACGTACACGGCGTGGACGGTCGTCCACCTCTCGGAGAGTACCTTGGCGTAGCCTATTACCGAGGCGAGGCTCGCGCCCCTCCTGAACCGGTGCATATGGACCAGGCGTAGGCGGCCACCCGTCTTCTCTACGACGGCGGCGACGCTGTAGTCTACCCGCTCCGCCAGGTCTACGCCCATGTAGAAGCTTCCCCTCTGCTCTGAGTCGAAGCCCAGGTACTCCAGGTCCTCGCCGATGCTCCCCGCCAGGAGGTCCTGGGTGAGCCACGTGTCCGCCTCCTCGGCGAACTCCGCCTCGTACTCCATCTTGAAGACCTGGGGGCGTGTCGTCCGCTCCCGCTCCAGGTGCGCGAGGAACTCAGGGGAGTACCGGCCTTCCCGGACGGCTTCCCTCCACGTCACGACGTGCTTCTCGTAGGACGGGTCCTGGTCTAGCTGGTAGAAAACCGTGTTCCGGCCCCACGGGGTGCTTGAGACGACGAGGGAGCCTCCGGTGGTGGCCAGCATCGGCGGCAGGATGTTCCGGAAGATGGCTTCGTCGTTGTGGAAGAAAGCCGCCTCGTCGACGACGATGAGGTCCGCGGTGAAGCCCCTGAGCTGGTTCTCGGAGTTGGGGAGAACCGTGATCCGGCTGCCGTTCCTGAACCTGAAGACGGTGCGCAGCTGCTGGTCCAAGACGGCCTTCCTGAGCCCGCGGGGCATCCGCCCCAACAGCTCCCGGACCCTCTCCCCGAGTATCCGGGACTGCCTGAGGCCAGGCGCCACGACGAGGACCACGCTGCCCGGGTGTTGGGAGGCGTGGATTATGCAGAGGCATGCAAGGGCCGTGGTCTTCCCGGTCTGCCTGGCCCATCTGAGCACGATCCGCCGGGACCCTGTCTCCAGGAGCCTCCTCTGGTAGGACGTGAGAGCAAGACCCAGGACTTCCTTGCAGAACCCGGCCGGGTCCCGGGGGAGGGTCGGAGGCTCCTGGGTGAGCCTATCGATCTTCCTCTCAAGATCCCTGATCTTCTTCCATAAGCTCCTCGACACGCCGCGTCAATGCCTCCAGCTTCTCCATCGCCAGCTGGCCGTCGTAGTTCTTCGTGAGGCTGTTGATGGTCTGGTACACGTAGGTCTCGATGCGTGCCCACTTCTGCCGGGCCTCGACTGGCTGGTACTTGGACTTCGCCCGGGCGTGGGCCTCCTCGGCCAGCTCCTCAAGGTTCCTGATGGCGTTCTCTATAGTCTGCCTGGTGTCCAGCCTGTAGATCTTTCCGACCCTGCGGGTCCTTACGACGAAACGCCCACGCTCAGACCTAGGTACGATTATGGTGGTGTGGTCGTTCTCCCCATCATCTCTGCTTGACAGCTTTAGTCACTCCTGAAGGATGCATTCCCATTTATACCAGCGAACGAAGTAAATAATAAATATTTTTATTAATTAGTTAATTAATTAATTGGATATGGACTGGAAGGCCGGCGAGAGAGAGTTCCTCATGTACTTGGCGCTCAACGGGCCCAGCGACCAGAAGACCGTCGCCGACACATATCACCTAACCGCTCCCACCATAAACATAGCCAAGAACAGCCTGGTGGAACGCGGATACATAATACTGAGAGGCAGAGAGATCCAAGGACGAGGCGCCCCTAGGAAGATCTATGGGCTGACGCCAGCAGGGCTCATCGCCGCGGTGCACGAGGGAGACCTGTGGGGCAACGTCTGGTGGCTCATGGAAAACTGGGGAGATGTGGCCCCGGTCTTCATCAGACGATACGAGACCCTATGGAAGGCAGACTTCGGGGGAGACGCTAAGCGTTACTGCGAGGCATCCCTCGTCGAGAACAAGATAACTATAGAAACCCTTGGGAAGGAGGGGGAACTCGCTAAAGGCCGTATACTTGGGAGTCTCGTCGAAGCGGAGGGAGATCCCGAGGGCCATGGCCAGCCGGACTCCTGGATGGATCTCCTCCGCGTCATCGACAGGGGGTTCTATGCGGAGATGCACAGGCTACATGGGGGAGCCGACCGGGACTGCTACCTCATGACGGTAAAAGGCGACAAGGAGCTCCTCGAAGGCTGGCTCAGGTGGTTTGAATGGGAAAAGAACCGCTTCAAGGAACTCAAGGAGCACCGCAGGATACTGTTGAACGATCAACCCTAATCAGCCTCATCCACCGACCCTAGGGCTTAACTATCTGTCTCTCCGGGACCCCGTAGTGATCCGATGGCTCTCCAATGCGTACACCATCGGCACTGCCTTGTACGGAATAGTAGATCATCCGGTACCCACCCAGGGTCTCGAGGAACCTCAAGTCACGTATAGACTGTGTGTCGTTCAGATGCGACTTGTACACGTAGCTAGTCACAACCGCGTTGTTCTGGGTGACCCCATCTTCAAGATATATTGAGCCGGTTCTCCAGTATGTGTCGTTGTGGTGCTGGTCCTGCGCCAGGTATCTCGCGTGGAAAATGATGCCGTCGTTCATCGGTGTCGCGTCGGTCAACTGTATCTTTTCCCAGCTGTACATCTTGCCTGCGTCGTCGGCGAGAACCCAGTC
>CAZBUI010000216.1:0-3249 GCA_964495055.1 uncultured Candidatus Bathyarchaeia archaeon
CTCTCGGCGGGCGGTGGATGCTTTGAAGGTGACTAAGTGGAACGGCGAGAAACAGGAGTACGACCCAGACAAGATTCTTGGCACCCTGGAGAGGTACGGCGTGACCGGCAGGGAGGCGGAGGAGGTGCTCGACGTGATCGAGTCCCGGCTGACCCCAGGCATCAAGACCAGCAGGATGCTGGACATAATGCACCGGGAGCTGGACAGGAGGGAGAAGACGGGCAGGCTGAAGCGGGACCTGAGGTCCGCCCTGGGCATGATGAGGTCGGCGCCCGACTTCGAGGAGTACGTGAGGCTCGTCCTAGCCTCCGAGGGATACGACGTGAGCCCCAACGCCGTGATAAGGGGCCGCTGCGTCAAACACGAGATAGACGGAGTGCTGGAGAGGAGCGGCGAGCTGGTGTACCTGGAGACCAAGCACCACCGGAGGCGTCACAGCTACACGCCGTTCTACGTCAGCCTCTCGGCGAAGGCCAAATTCGACGACATCAGGCGGGGTCACGAGGAGGGGCTGAACGGCTACGACTTCAGCCGCGTCCTCATCGTGTGCAACACTAGGATGACGGAGCACGCCAGGGTATACGCGGACTGCGTCGGCATAGACCACCTCGGGTGGAAGGCGCCCCCGGAGAGGGGTATCGACAAGATAATCACCGAGGCGGGGGTCTACCCGGCGACGATCCTCAGGAGCGTCGGGCGGGGGGAGCGGGACGCCCTCTCAGGGGCGGGGATAGTGACTCTTCAGCAGCTGACGGAGTACAGTGGGAAGCCGCCTCTCCCCTCCCAACGGTTCAAGAGCCTCCAGGGCGAGGCGGAGAAGGTGCTCGGCATCTAGTGATCCATGTGTCAGCAGTTGGGAATAAAACATGAACCACGCAAACCCGCGCCCCTTATCCGCGTCTCTTGAGCGTAGGACGTTAATATTTAGGCGGGTTACCGTTTTAAAGAAGTTTTATGTCCAGCGATGCAAATACAGGGTGTCTTCATCGGTTTCAATCGATGGGGTTGTGTCTTCCGGTAAACTTAAGGTATAATAGGCATGCTTATTTAGGTGTATCTGCCCGAGTGGGAGCGAGACGGCGGCTCAAGAAGCGTAAAGCCGTTGGAACGCGGAGCAGACGAGATGGGCTTCAGATGAGCAACTCGGCTTTGGCTGAGAAGCACCATCATCTCCACGCGAGAACACTCGGGCACCTTGCTTTTAGGCACTTAATAGGCGCTGCAGCAATGCTTTTAGTGTCCAACAGGGTTGAATGATCTCTCTGGATGCCTCCTACCATAAAGGAGGTTTACTTGGGAAAGGCATATACTTACGGTTTTCCAAAAATATTATCGGAAAAACGAAGATGTACCTGGAGGGGGTTCTCGGCAGCAAGACCAAGGTAAACGTCTTAGCGGTGCTTATCCAGAATCCAGATAAGGGTTCATTGAAAGCCGGCTCGCTGAGATGGCCGGCGCATCCGTCTCCGAGGTGAACAGGCAGATAGATGATCTCGTGGCCGTCGGGCTTGTCAGCCGGGTCCGGGTGGGCAGGTCCAAGGTGTATCGGGTCAACCCTAGGCATTTCCTCTTTGAGCCGCTCCGGCTGCTCTTCAGGAGCCTTGGGGAGGTTTACAGGGAGATCGGCGCCGGAGTAGCAGGGTTCACGGGGGGCTTGGACGGAGTCCAGGCGGTGATTCTGGTTGGTAGCGCAGTCTCAGGTAGCGTCAGGGAGGACTATGTCGGTGAGCCCAGCGACGTCGATCTGGTTATCGTCGTCGATTCAGGCGACCGGGTTGAGGCGGTTGAGGACGAGGTTCTGCGTTATCTGGGCGCCGAGGTCTTCCCGGTCTACGGCGTGAACGTCCACCCCATAGTTTTAACTGCAGATGAATATATGGAAGATTAATCCGGGGATGGGTTCATAGCGGCCGTTCACTCGGAGGGTGAGATCCTGTTTGGTGAGAAGCCGAGGAGGTTTGGCTAGTTGGGCTCTGCAGAAGGCGAATAGTCCGCTGAGAGTATATTAATGGAACGCTTCCATCAGAGGGTGTCAAGCGTCTCTCTAACCCTGAGAAGGTTCGCCTCGACGAGTCCACGCTTCTCGCCCCCAACATCGTCGAGCCAATCCTCCATGAGTCCAGCGACCTTCTCCAAGCCCCGCCGCGCCTTCCCCTGCTTCTCCTCCATGAGGCGCCTCAGCGAGGAGCTCAATCCGCCGACCACTCCAAGGGCCAGCCGATTCTCCCGCGGCCCCTCGAGACGCACCCGGCTCCGCATCAACTCCAGCAAGCCTTCCTGCAGCTTCAGGGCCGCGTCGAGCAGCTCCCCGGGGATCCGGAGACCCACGGGGTAGCCCATGGCCTCCCTGTAGTAGCTGGCGGTGGCCTCCTGGAAGACCCCCACCTCGTAGCTCAGGCCAGGGTATGCCTTCAATCCCTCTACCTCGGGGGTCCGTGAGGCGTGGAGGGCGCGGCTCAGCATTATCTTGGCGTCCACCAGGAAACCGTCCGTGAGGAGCTGGGCCGCGTTGGCCGTGTAGTTCATCCAGTCGTTCACCGTCCTCTGGGCGTCCCCGGCCCTGGGTATGAGGACATATAGGAGGTACTCCAATCTGCTAAGTTCTCCGGCAAGACCCGCCGGGTCGGTCCTGGCTGGGTCTAGCTCCATTCCCGTCTGGAGCCAGATGCCCGCCTCCCGGTCCCGGTGGTCCCGGGACTCCATGAGCCTGAGGTGCTGGGCCCTGACGGCCCTGGGCTCTGGGTCGGAGTAGAGATGCGCCAGGTCTTCCGTGGGGGCGCCGCTGAGTATGGCGCTCTCCAAGGCGAGGCCGACGGCTATCTTCAGGGCTCTCGGGTCCAATGTGGTTTCATCTTAGAGACGCTTCGATTTCTATTAAACCATGGCCCTACGGGGCGGATTGAAAAGAGAGGATGAGAGTCCAGTAGGGGTATCCCTACCCGGTGGGGGTGGGGGTACTAGGTTAATTTGAATATCAGGAGGAAAAAGGAAGTGAGGTCAGTCCCTGGACTCCAGGGCTTTTGAGAGATCCACCTTCTGGAACGCCTCGGCGAACTTGACCAGGTACTCCACCAGCCCCTCCATGATCTTCTTTCCACGCTCATAGAGGTCGTCCACGACCTCCTTTCCCAGCCTCGGGGGGCCCTCCTCGTCGAGGTCCCAGGCCTGGACGGGGATGGTGATGGAGCCGCCCTTGAACTCGAACTTGTTGAAGGTGACGGGCTTGATCTCCTCTCCGAAGATGTCCCG
>CAZBUI010000217.1:0-3239 GCA_964495055.1 uncultured Candidatus Bathyarchaeia archaeon
AGCGCGCGCCAGCGTGTTGCTAAATTACATGTTTAAGTCAACCATCTCACCACCAGAACGAAGACAATGATCTAGCCTTCCAGGGCCTACCAAGCCGAACAGCAGCCACAGCCACAATCAGCATCACGATTAAACAGAGCAAAACGTGAACCACGACGTTCTTCAAACCTCTAAGCTTAAGGCCGCCCAAGCCCACCAGATCCAGACTGGAGTTCACTCTCTCAACAGACGCCCTCCTCAACCCGTATATCCATCTCTCCTCCTCCGGCCCACTGACCCTGAAGAACCGATCCACCCGGAGCACAGGCTCCCCACGCCTATGACTAGACATGAAAGGAATCACAGGCCTCGCCCCAAGCTCCTCGACGAAGCCTCTAACCTTCTCGCTGCTGTACTGGCTATCCGCAACAACGTTCTTAACCCCCTCAACCACCAACGAAGCCTTCTCTATGAGCTCCTCGGCATGCCTCTTTTCGTTCTCGTATGCCGATGCCACGACGGCGGCCACCGGCATATCGGATTCAACGTCCACAGCCACATGAGCCTTGTAGCCTAGATCATACGTCTTGCCATCTCTGCCCACGCGGCTCTCAGGGTCAGAGAGGCCGTGGCTGTCGTCCGCCGGGTCCCGCCTGCTCCAGACCTTGATGAAGGCGGCGTCAAGGGCTAGAGTATCACCTTTAACGACGCCTCCCTCTACGAGCTCCTCCAGGAGGGACCTCATGATGTCTTCAAGCCTCTCCGAGCCTACTTTGTTTCTGAACCTGGTTAGCTGGGATGGATGGCTGGGGCTTCTCACGTTCCTCGATGAGGCAGATCTGTCTGGGGGCCTCGTCGTTCCAGAGCCTGCGGTAGAGCTCCCTGTCGCTTGGGATGCATCTCAGCTGCTTCACGATGAGTGCCTTGAAGATGCCCAGTGGTCTTCTTGGTGGTCTTCCTGGCCCTGTTTCATGGTGTGGTTGGGAGACCATCTCTTCTATGTCGTCTAGGTCTAGTTTGGTGAGGATGGTTGTTACATCCTCGTGTTTCTCCATCTTCAGCTAATGGTAAACATCTGTTGCATGTATATGTTAACTCCAATAATTTAGCAACACACTGGCGCGCGGAGATTAGAAACCTATGCAATTAGACAAATATTTCTACCATTGAATCTTAAAGAAAATGAGAACATCATGCATACACTTACAATATAAGGAGACAGGCAAAAAGTAATGCAAGAGGGATTTCCACACAAAAATACTAGTAAAAATAGCACGCCCTTGCTATTTTCTTTATTTCTCGTCAGGCGGCTTGACGTCCTTAAAGATCAAATACATAAGACTAGCTGAAGCCAGTTGGAACCCTGCTGCTAGGAAGAAAGGCACATCAATAGAGATGAACTGCATAATATAACCAGAGAGCAAAGGCGCTCCAGCTGCTGTGAACCTGCTTACAACTGCTACTATGCCGGCTGCTGATGCTTTTCGTTTGCTCTTTATGACGCCCATCAGGTAGGATTGCCTTAGAGGGACATCGATCATGGAGAAAAGAGACATGAACCCTCGCATATAGGCAGCAATGATGTATGTGGGGGTCAGTGGTGTCAGAATATTAATGATTACAACGGGAACACGCGACAACACAGTGGCCCGAATTGTACCTACGCTCTTCGCCAGTCTTAATCCCAGATAATACGACCCAGCGGCAACGATCCTAGAAGCCCCAAAAAGAGTGCCTATCTGGCCAAGCCCTGCTCCAAACTTGACGTAGAACCAGTATGCGGTGAAGTTCCCGATGAAACTGCCACCGATCACATCTAAAGCCAAAACAAGAGACCAACGGGATAAAATCCATCTTTCATCAGCTGTGATTTGCTCCTCTTCAGCTGGCTCATCGTCGAGATTGTTCTGATATGTCTCCTTGATCATGATGAAGGACAGGGTGGATATGAGTCCGCTTAAAGCGAAAATTATGAATACTGGCCGATATGATGCGAGTTCAACCACACCTCTTCCTTGCAGATAGACCGGGAGGATGGCAGCAAAACTCCCAAACACGGCTGCTATAGTTCCTATGAAACTGTTCACGCTGAACGCTGTTGTCCGGTTTTCGCTGGAAACCTTCTCTGTCAGCATGGCCTGCTCCGCAGGGGTATAGGGTATTGCTCTTCCCACGTTGAATATTATCGCGGATACTGTGAGTACTCTGAGGTCCCGGTTCACCGCAAAGATGAGTCCACCAATAGTCATCAGGATGGTAGTGAGCAACAGAACAGGCTTTCTACCGAAACGATCAGCGATCAATCCCTCTCCCAAGCTTCTCAGCGCAGCGAACAACGCCATTCCGGTGAATATCATTC
The DNA here is from genome assembly GCA_964495055.1 of uncultured Candidatus Bathyarchaeia archaeon. Taxonomy (GTDB): domain Archaea; phylum Thermoproteota; class Bathyarchaeia; order TCS64; family TCS64; genus RBG-16-57-9. The sequence continues at coordinate 2,339 of CAZBUI010000217.1, forward strand.
CTAGTTGTACTGAGGTTGCTCCTAGTTTGCTCATGTAGATGGCGAAACAAACGGAAAGTATAGCGGCGCTGAAGGAGCGTAACCCTCTTGTCAAAAGTAGAATCCAGACGTCTCTGTCAAACTCTTTTAGGGACTGCATTGTGGTCGGGCTACCTGTGAATAAATCACCGCTACATTGGGTTCAGGTAATATAGATTTTAGGAGGAAAACAGTTCAAACGCATTCCCCAGGGAAATTGCACACTTTCTTGACCCTTCGACAGATTGATAATCGTGAGACCCAAAGGATATCCATGGTTCTCAAACTCATTAAAACACTAGCCTTACCAAGCCACCCATATGGTGGGTTCGATCACGGTGACGTAGTCGAGGCGAGCGGGTTAGCATTCGTCGCCCACACGGGTAACGGCTCGGTGGAGGTGTACGATGGAAGGAAGGGAGTACACCTGAAGACCATCCCAGACATGCCGGGGGCGAGCGGAGTGGTTTGTGGTCAGGGTGAAAAACTGGTTATCGCGGCTTCAAGGGACACGGGGAGAATACTGGTGCTAGACGGGGGTACAGGTGAGACGGTTCGTGAAGTGCAGGTGGGCTTGAAGCAAAACGGTCTTGCATGGGATAGCCACCGACACAGGTTCCTTGCGGCGGATGTGGGTGATAACCATGTAAGGATAGTTGACCCTGAGGATGGGAGAATCGTAGGGGATATCCCTTTACAGGGGAGGCCGCGTTGGGCCAAGTACTCGAAGACGTTGGACAGGTACGTGGTGAACGTAAGTGACCCGTCAATCGTGGCGATAGTTGACCCTGGGACAAACAGCGTAGAGGCTGAGGTTCAGATATCCGTAGAGGGGCCGCATGGCATCGATATCGACGAGGAGACAGGGATTGCTTACATTGCA
>CAZBUI010000218.1:0-3202 GCA_964495055.1 uncultured Candidatus Bathyarchaeia archaeon
ATTAGCCAGATCTCCCCCGTACCACCCAGGGGCCACATCCACGGATATTATCGTGCCGCCGGGCTTGACTACCCGTCTGGCTTCCTCTATGAATCGGGGAACAACCTCCTCAGGGGGATACATCACCGTTGTTAAAGTCACTACCATGTCGGCGACGCCGTCGTCCAAGGGCATCTCCTCGGCTCTACCATCGACATATACCACGTTGTCGAGCCCCAGTTCGGTTGTGCTCTTCACGGCTTGGTCCCTCATCGATTTCTCCGGTTCAACCCCGATTACCTGTTCCGCGTATCTCGCTAACTGGATCGTTGAGCGCCCGGAGCCAGACCCGATGTCCACTATCACCTTCTTATTCAGGTTGACTTCTCATGAAGATATCGATCTTGTGTGGATCATAGGGTACGCTGGCGAACTCGTCGTATATTTCTGGGTACTCTCGATACAAGATGTCCCATCTGTTCTCGATGCTGAGGGGCTTGTCCTTCATGGCTCCATAAGGGAGAACATGGAGGATGTTAATATGTTGAATGAAGCTGCTACTAGGTTATCGAGGCGATTCAAGGCCATCTAGGTGTACCTGAACTCTCCGTACTCGCTGTTGATGTCAAGGGTGCTGCTTTCCCCTGCCTTCTCGCATCTCCCGATCACCATGGTGCCGATGCCGTATCCCTCGCAGATCGACAGCACGTCCTCAGCTGACCCGGGCGCCACCATGAACTCGTAGCCGATTCCCATATTGAAGTCTTGGTACATCTCCCGCCATTCCACACCTCCTTCCCGCTGTATGATTCTGAAGATGGGGTCAGGCTTGGGCAGCCGGTCCTTTACGTACCTGACGCTGCTGCCGAGGCGAATACACTTGGTCTGGCCGCCTCCCGTGTTGTGGACCATCCCGTGGACCCCCCCGCCCACCTCGTCCAGCACTTTCCTGACGATGGGCGCGTAGAGCCGTGTCGGGCTGAGTAGCGCCTCACCCACGGTCATACCCAGCTCGTCGAGGTGATCGTCGTAGCTGAACCTGCCCCTGTACCTTCCCCGGGAGGGGTGGCTTATCTCGGGGTATTTCTCCACGTACCCCGGCTTCATGAGGGCGGTCCGCGCCAGCGTGTGGCCGTTGCTCATGATGCCGCTGTTTACCCCCTCCTCGTACCTAACCGTGCCGCCGCTCCTGAGGCCGATGATCACGTCCCCTGGCTGTATGTTCTCGCCGGTGACGAACTCGCCGAGCCTGGCGCGGCCGAATATTGTTACGCAGACATCCAAAGTCCTCAACAGGTCCGGGAGGTCAGCCGTCTCCCCGCCGGCGAACATCAAATCGACGCCCTCAGCCTTCAACGTATCCAGACATCCGGCGAAGCCCTCCGCCAACGCTGATAACAGTTGAAGCCTGTCGATCTCCAGCGTGTTGAACGCCACATAATCCACGAAGGTCACGGGACGGGCGCCCACGCAGAGGAGGTCGTTCACGTTCATGGCCAGCGCGTCCTGCGCCAGCCCCCTGAACCACGACGGGTCGCCCGTCTCCCTGTAGTGGAGGTAAGCCTGAACTGGCTTGCTTCCCGCCGAGTCAGTGTGAGTCACAAGCCCCTTATCAGGATCATCTGGGTCGCGTTGGACTACGCAGAAGGCGCCCGGATACAGGTTCTCCACGGCGCCCTTGAAACTGTCTATGCCCGGCTTCCTAACATCCACCCCTAGGTCCCTATATCTCGACATGGCTCCACCTCAATAGAGGTATGTGGGGCAGACACGGTTTTTAGCTGTTCCCCCCGGCCAGGATCGACTCAAGCCTGTCCCGGTCTACCCCATACACCACGGTGTATTCTTCCCCGTACAGTAGCTCGAAAAGATCGGGGTAGTGTGCCTGAACCACGTCTAGAACCGGCTCGCCCCTGAAATCCGTCTTGAGCCAGAGGGTGACGTCGTTCTCCTGGAGCCACTCGGCGTAGGCGAGTGGATCATCCACGCCATAATAGTGGGGCGAATAGTGGTTCCCCAGCAGGGCTCCTGGCTCGACGCCCCAAACGTGCACTAGCCTGTAGTTGATGGTGGGGTAGTCACACACTATGGTTCCTCCACTGTAGAGGCCGTGCACCACGTCGGCTGAGATGAAAGCCTCCTCAGTGTAAGCCTGGAAGCCGCCGTACGCCGGCAGAAACCAGAGGTAAGACAAGAGGAACAGGGCGGCGACGACGTGCATCGGCTTAACCTTGACATCAGGGAGAGGCTTCTCCAGCGAGGTACGTGAGAAATGCACGGCCACGGGCAGACTCAGGGCAACCACAGGGTTTACCATCCTCAGCATGATCAGCAGGCTCTCCGGGTCCGCCCCCAGGTAGGTGATGTATATGGGGGTCAGCACCGCCGCGGAGGCCAGAAGATATAGCTGGGGCTGGTACCTTATCCACCGTCTCCGCGCCATCCGAGGCACAATTATGGAGGCCGTCGCCCCCAGCGACAGTATGACGAGCCCCGTGGGCTTGCGGGGCCACACGCTCAGCTTCCAACGCAACCAGTCCAGCATGAGCCCTAGGAACGTCTTGCCCTGGTTGCTGGGCTCCCACCCCCCGAAAACGTTGTAGAGGCTCACGTACAGCGGGTAAAGCGGGTTCCCCGTCTGGATGTAGAGGTGAAAGCCGAAGACCATCATAACCAGCAGCCACCCCATCACGTAGGGCAGGCTCTCCGTGTACAGCCGCTCACGCAGACAGTAGCCCAGCAACACGATGAAGCCCACGACCATGAGTTCGATGCGGCTGTGCCCGGCCAGCGCCAACGCGGCCCCCGACCAGAAAGGACGCTCCCTGATAGAGTGAAGCGACGCGAGGAGGAAAGTCAGCGCAAGAGTGTCCTGCATGGCCACGGCGTCGAACACGGCGGCCACAGGGAAGACCGCGAAGAGAAGACCCGAGATCAGCCCCGTCCTCCGAGAGTAGAACCTCTCTCCTATCCTGTAGACGAGAACCGAGTTCAGTCCGCCAAGAGCAGTGTTGAGAACCCTGTAGGGAAGCAGGGACGATGATCCCAGGGCTCCCATGAGCGCCGACTGGACCAGGTGGGGTACCATGCCCCAGAAATACTCGCAGCCGTTGAGGTCCCACAGCCGCCCCCAGCCGAATCCCATCATGAGGCTCAGGTAGCTTATCTGCCAGTGGTGGTAGCTGTCCCAGTTCCAATCCAAGGGAATGAACAGCCACACCAC
>CAZBUI010000219.1:0-3171 GCA_964495055.1 uncultured Candidatus Bathyarchaeia archaeon
CCCACCCCCCCTCCATCACCTCTGCCTCAAGCTCCAGGTTCTCCAGCACCGTGTTCATGGTCGCCTTTATCTCGCTGAAGCTGGCCCCCGAGTGGCACAGCGCCACGGCCAGCCTCCGCCTCGACCGGGCCCCCGTCTCGGTGGACGGGTCCAGCACCACCACGTCATCGACCTCGTAGAGGCTCTGGGGGTACGGGTGATGCTTGTTGGCGCTCAGTACCTCCATGAGGCCCGGCAGCAGCCTGTTCCTGAGGCTGTCGTAGGCCTCCATCTTGGGGTTCTCCGTCTCGCATATGGGCTCCTCGGGGAGGCTCATCCTGTGGAACAGCTTCTCCCTGTTGCTCATCATGAAGGTGACCACCTCCAGCAGCCCCAGCCCCACCATGAAGTTCCTCAGCTTCCTGCTGAACACCTCCAAGGGGTCCTCCCCCGCCTCACAGCTGATGGCCGGAATCACCGGCTCGAAGCTGTCGTAGCGGTGGGCGATGGCTATATCCTCCACGAGATCGATGGGATGCATCACGTCGGCCCTGTAGCTGGGCACCAACACCTTGATGACGCCACCCCCCACCTCGGCTCCATGCCCCATCTTCCCCAGCTCATGGGCCGACATCTGGGGCGTGAACTCGACGCCCAGCGTCCGGTTCACGTAGTCGTTGTCCACCTCCATCACCCAGGGGTCGAGGTTGGGCGTGGTGACCACCGACCCATCCGGGTAACGGTTGTGGACCTCGTATACCTCGGCACCCCTGTCCGCCAAGGTGACACAGATGACATTCAGCACCTCGGTGACGGCCTTGAGGTCGGTGCCCGTCACGTCGATGAAAAGCTCCCTCGTGGCCTCATCTATCCTCGTGTACTCGCCGTTGATTATGGGAGGCATCGAGAGCACCATCCCCTTACTGTCCAGGATCATGGGGTACTCCTTGAAGCCTTCTACTGTCCACGAGTACTCTCTGCCAGTCTTCATCTCGCTCAGTATCCAGTTCAGGTCCTTCTCGAACCGCTCCCCGAGGGGCCTGAACTTGAATTCCGACGGCTTCGTCGTGTATGTCACAGGGAACTCGATGGGCTCCAGGCTGTGGAGGCCGATGGCCACCTTCCTCCGCCTCCTGCCGTGGGTGACGTGGAGCTTCTCCTGCATCTGGATGACGCTCCTGATGAGGGGGTCGTCGAACTCGACGTTCTTTACCACGGCGGTCACGAACCAGGGGCGCACCTCCTGGGTCTTCTCATCGACGACGACCTTATAGTCTGATTTCTTCACTGGATAGTTTCTCAGCCCCGTCCTCACACCAGTCCAGCTCGCGTAGGCCCTCACAAGACCCTCGATGCTTAGGAGGTCGGGCCTGTTAGGAAACACTTCTAAGTGGAACCCGTCCTCTGTGGTTCCCTCCCAGCTTGTACCCATCATGGGCAGCCTGTCCTGCAGCTCCTCGACCGTGACGTCCCTACCCAGCAGCTCCCTGAAGTCCTCAAGCTTCACCTCTATGACCGGCATCTCATCTCACTCCGTCCACAGCCTTGCCTTCCTGAGCAGGCCGATGTCGTTCGAGTACAGCTCTCTTATGCTATTCACCGGGTAGCTCTGCATGACGAGCCTGTCGAAGCCGGGACCCCAGGCCAGCACCGGGACGTCTATGCCTATGAGGGGCTTCACCACCTCGGGCCTGAACATCCCCGCGCCGAAGAGCTCCATCCACTCGCCGCGCTCCTCTATCCAGACCTCGGCCTCCATGCTCATCTCGGTGTACGGGAAGTAGCCGGGCCTGAACCTGAACCTCTCCACACCCAGCCCCTCCATGTACGCCTTGAGGTAGCCCTTCATGTCGCGGAAAGTCACACCCTCCCCGATGACGATGCCGTCGGTCTGGTAGAACTCGGCGAGGTGGTTCCAGTCGATGGTCTCGTTGCGGAAGACGCGGCCACAGCTGAAATACTTGGCGGGGAGATCATCGGGCGTGAGTTTCGCTATCTGTTTGACGCTGAGACTGGTGGTGTGGGTCCTGAGGCAGTTGCGGGCGGCGGCCTCCGGGTCCCACCTGTACCGCCACCCGAGGCTGCCGGTGGTCCACCCGTTCTCATGGGTCTCCCTCACCCGCTCCACCATCTCGGGGTCGGGCAGCCTGCCGCTGCGCGGCGTCTTCATGTAGAACGTGTCGGCCAGGTCCCGGGCGGGGTGGTCCTGAGGCTGGTAGAGGGCGTCGAAGTTCCAGAAGCTGAGCTCCAGATACTCGCCCTTCATCTCCTTGAAGCCTAGCTCCACCCAGAACCGGCGAATATAGTCGATGACCTGGCTGATGAAGTGGCGCTTACCGGGGCTGAGGCTGGGCACGGGGAGCGTCACGTCGTACCTCTGGAACGTGGCGCCCCTCCACGACCCGCTGGCCAGCATCTCAGGGGTCAGCTGAGTAATCACCTTCACCTTCTCAGCCCTTTCCAACTCCGGTAGAACCCGTCTGCCAAAGTCTGTGATGGCGACGAAACGCGTCATCTCTTCACGCCTGTTAACCAGCTTACGTTTAACCAGCTGCTCCAGCAATGCCTCGTCTTCCTCGGTTAGCGTCTCTACACTTTGAGGATCGGGCTTGTCTAGGACCTTTAGGAGCCTCTCCTCGGATGAGTCTCCGACATCCTTTCCCTCCTCGGTGAGCTGGATGACGCCGCCTCTGATGTCCGCCCACCCGTTACGCCGCATCCAAGCCAACGCTATGTTCAGGTTGGGGAATGTCTGTTTGAGCCCCGATATCTCCTGAGGTCCGCGGACAAGCAGCTTCCTCAGGTTCTGCTCCGGTAGGCCGTTTTCCGCGTAGACTCTTCCCTCGTCTGTGAGGGTAAAGAACTGTGAGACCTCCTCCCTAAACGAGACTACGCCCTTCGTCGCGGCCCAGTCTGACGCCTTCTCAACGGCGTCCCTGGCCAGCCCCGTGAGCCGGCTCAGCTCCTCTGTGGTAGCGGTGCCCACGTCACTCAGCGCCTGAAGCACCTGCCTCTCGTTCTCATGTAGCCTCTCGGCTACCTCTCTGGGGTTCATAGGTCTCACTAACCTAACATAAGGGGCATGACGACGGTTTTAAAAGTTCATATGGATATGCGCCGCTGTGAACGAAAAACGCGGCTCAGTGGAAGAAGTCAGTGAGCTTCCTCTGAGTCATAGTATGCCTGAGCAGT
>CAZBUI010000220.1:0-3170 GCA_964495055.1 uncultured Candidatus Bathyarchaeia archaeon
GGCTCATGAACAAGATGATCAGGCCCACCACCATCCCCCAGACCCTGGAGGACCTAATCGTGGAGCACAGCGTGGCCCGCGAGGCGCTGAGGCTCGGCCTCCAGCACCACAGGACGATCGCCACGCGCCTAAAGGGCGTGCAGATTGAGAGGACTATCAGCGACATGTTCGATCAGGCCATGGAGGAGACCTACGTCAAGATGATGAACATCGACATCTGCGCAGGAACGGGCGGCTTGCTGAGCCACGCCCCGAGACGCATCCAGTCGATGTACATACTTACGGACGCTTGGCAGCCCGAGGGCGTAACGAGGATGTTCCAGGACAGTGTGTTCATGATGCCCCACCTCGGTGTGTTGAGCACCGTCTATCGTGACGCGGCGTGGAGCATCTTCGACAAGGACTGCCTCGTGAGGCTGGGCACCAACATCGCGGCCGCCGGCATCGGCAAGCCCGGCGAGAAAGTAATGACCGTGGAGTTGAAGATGCCCAACGGAGATGAAATGAATGAAGAGCTCAGCCTAGGGGACATCAAGCTGATCAAACTGGCTGAGCGTGAGGAAGCTAAAGCCACGATAATCCCCGCGAAGGAGTATGACGTCGGCGCAGGCCCAGGCAAAGAGCTAGAGGCTACAGTAAGCGGCGGCGTCGCGGGAGTAATGCTCGACGCAAGAGGAAGACCCCTGTACCTCCCTGAGGAGGAGAACCAGCGTAAGGAAATGTTGCTGAAGTGGTTCAAGGCGATGGAGCTTTACGACGAGAGCAAGCTGGAGGCGTTGATCTAAGATGGTAGACACGGCGACAGAGGAAAAGACAATCGAGGAAGAAAAGGAAGCCGAGGAGGCCCACGCCTACACTCCGGGCCTCAAAGTCAAGAGGGCCATGAAGGTAGACAAGATGAGGCGGCTGCCCATCCTGGGGGAGGTCTTCCCCAAGGTGGGCGACAAGGTGAACTACGACGACATCATCGCTAAAACCGAGATCAGCGGAGACCCCGAGATCGTAAAGGTGTCGATGCTTCTGGGCTTGGAGCCCGAGGACCTCCCACGGTTCATGAAGAAGAAGGTGGGGGACACCGTCGAGAAGGGCGAGCAGATAGCCTTCTACAGCGCCCTCTTCGGGCTCATAAAGAAGAGCGTCGAGTCCCCCATGGACGGGACCATCGAGAGCATCAGCGAGATCACGGGGCAGGTCATCATAAGGGGCTCACCCATACCGGTGGAGGTCGATGCCTACATCCCTGGCACCGTCGTAGAGGTTATGCCCCGGGAGGGCGCCGTCATCGAGACCAACGCGGCGTTCATCCAGGGGATATTCGGCATCGGCGGTGAGACCCACGGAGACGTCCACGTCGTCGTCGAGGACAACACCCAGGAGTTGGACGCCGACCTGATCAAACCCGAGCACAAGGGAAAGGTGCTCATCGGCGGAAGCCTGGTCACGCTGGACGCCTTGAAGAAGGCCGCAGAGTTCGGGGTCTCGGCCATAGTAAGCGGCGGCGTCAGACACTACGACCTGACGACGTTAACTGGAGAGGAGATCGGTGTCGCCATCACAGGCCAGGAGGAGGTCGGCATCACCCTCATCATCACCGAGGGCTTCGGCAAGATGGTCATGAGCCGGCGCACCTTCGAGCTCCTCAAAGAGTTCGAGGGGAACCTCGCCTGCGTAAACGGCGCGACCCAGATCAGGGCCGGCGTCCTTAGGCCGGAGATCATCATTCCCCACGAGGAGTACGCGGTTGCGGAGACCGAGCAGCTCTCCCAAGGGATGGTGCCTGGAACCCCCGTCAGGATCATCCGTCAGCCCTACTTCGGGGTCATCGGCAAGGTGCACAGCCTGCCCGTGGAGCTTCAGCAGCTCGAGTCCGAGAGCAAGGTGCGGGTCGTGAACATCGAGCTGGAGAACGGCGAGGTGGTCATGGTGCCCAGGGCCAACGTCGAGATCATCGAGGAGTAGCCCTCCCCTCTTTGTTTCAACTTACCTGTAATAACGGGTTTTTTTAGACGGGTAGCGTACATCATCTACCATGCAGTATCTTGAGGTCCCTGCGTGGGAGTACTACGGCTGGGAGCCGGAGACTCTGAGGCTCCCAGACGGCTGGGATGTGCGCGTGCAGAAGATGAACGGCCACGAAGCCTCCAAGCTCACCATGGAGGAGGTGGCCGACGGGCTTCAACATCCGGTGGGCTCGAAGCCCCTTCGGGAGCTGGCTAAAGGCAAGCGTAAATGTTGTATTATCTTTGACGACATGACTCGGCCCACGCGTCAGAGCCAGATGCTGCCCGCGGTGCTGGACGAGCTGAACTGCGGCGGCTTGTCTGATGACCAGATAGTCTTCGTGATGGCGACGGGCGCCCACCACGGCCGCCTGCTTTTCGACTTTCAGAAGAAGCTGGGAGAGGAGGTGCCTGAACGTTTTCTCGTGTTCAACCATAACTGCTACGAGAACACGGTGGACTTGGGGGAGACCAGCAGGGGTACGCCTGTGCACGTGAACCGCGAGGTAATCAGCTGCGACCTCAAGGTGGCCCTCGGGGCGATGATGCCCCACTTCGGGTACGGGTTCGGGGGAGGAAGCAAGATGCTTCTGCCCGGGGTGTCGGGGATCGACAGCATCACTCACAACCACAGGATCATGGAGGGGACGGGGCCGGGGCGGGTGGCGGAGAACGAGCGGCGGCTGGACTCGGAGGAGGCTGCCCGGATGGCGGGGCTGGACTTCGTGGTGAACGCGTTCCTGAACGGGGACGCCGATGTCGCGGGGCTGGTGTGCGGCGACGTGGTGGAGGCCCACAGGGAGGGAGTCAAGATCGCCCGCCGCCACTACGCCACCGAGCTGGTGGGGGACGCCGACGTGGTGGTGGGCAGCGGCTACCCCATGGCCAACGAGGGCTACAAGGCGTACCACATCATGCGGGACTCGGTCAGGGTGGGCGGGGACATGGTCTTCCTGCTCTATACGCCTGAGGGGTGCAGGGTCCACCACTACAACGGCAGGTTCGGCGAGGACTACGGCGGCAGAGGCTGGACCAAGACCACCTACGTCAAGAAGCCCTGGAGGATGAGCCGGGTCATATGTGTCTCTCCTCACGTGGCGAAGGCCGACGAGCTCTACTACGGCGAGGGCAGCAGGTGGGTCAAGACGTGGGACGATTGCCTGGAGATGC
>CAZBUI010000221.1:0-3169 GCA_964495055.1 uncultured Candidatus Bathyarchaeia archaeon
AGTCGGGACGTAGGTAAGCCAGTCGAACTCTGGGTCGGCCGCGATCTCCTCCCATATGTGTTTGGGGTAGATGTACGGTGTCCCCAGGGTCTCGCGCGCGAAGGACACGAAAGGCTCCTTCAGGTGGAACTCCAGGGTGTACTCGTCGATTATCTCGACCGGGTTCTCGCGGTCAAGTATGTCCCATACGTCAGCCATCCTTGTGAAGTTGTTGGCCATGATGAAGTCGAAGTTCCATTTCACGTCCTCGCTTGTCAGCTCCACACCGTCGTGGAACTTTACGCCTTTCGTCAAGTGAACTGTGTAGGTAAGGTGATCTTCTGATAATTCCCAGCTCTCGGCGATCCATGGAACTACTGCGCCTGTGATCGGGTCTGTACGCGTTAGATAGTCGTTGAACGGGTCCAGGAACTCGTAGCTTGCGCTCGCCCCAGCGTTCCACTGGTGCTGCTCGGGGGGGTCCGACGGGGTCGCTATGACCATGGTTCCCCCTTGTACAACCGAGGGATCGTAGAGGTAGCCCTCGAAGGGCTCCGTCAGGGCGACTCCCTGAGACGTGAAGTCGGGTTCCCATGTCTCCCATGCTTCAGTCTCCTGTGCAAAGCTCTGAGCCACAAACGAAGATAGTAATAGTGTTGTCATTAACAGCAATATTGCTAGTTTTTTCATTGCATGTTCTCCATTTGCTTGTATGTGATAGTTTATATAACGTTTTAGATAACGCATCTTTTTATTAATAAAAAGGACATTACAATATACTGAAAAATTGTTTATTCTTTCTATCAACGCTTATCTAATATCGTCAATGAATTGATTTAATTATTCAAGCACTACTCGAACGCTAGGCCGGCGGCCAAGGCCGTCAGAAGCGAGAAGAACGTGGTGAAGAAGATGAGCTGCATCACCTTCAGGAAGACCGTGTAGTTGAAGAGGTTCCTGTAGTAGGCGTCCTCTATCACGCCGAACAAGACGGGGGTCGTCAGCGTAACGTAGGTTAGGAACGCCGCCACGAGGATCGACGCGAAGGTCAACGCGATGGTCGTCTTTATGCTTCTTGTGAACCAGCCCAGGCACATCACGAGGGCACACGGGATGAAGACCACGGTGATGACGCCCGGGGCGTCGTACAGGCTGGTAGCCACGTAGCCGAAGTTGATTATGACCGCGCACGCGGCCACCAGGCCGACTGCACCACGTTTCCGATGAGCGACCATGACAGCCTTCAGAGAGGAATCGTAAGATGGCTTCTTAAATCATTCCTCACGCTCAGCCCTTTCGTCACCATCTGAAGCACTGAATGCACAAGATCGACTGTACGGTGATGTTGAAAGATGATATAAGCCACAGTATTTTTATCAGGTTGAGGAATGTTGTCTATTCCAGCCAGGGAGCGGCGCAGAGAGTACGCCCGCTTTGTGTTGATGTTCGTGTTCCTCGGCTTCGCCATGAAGGTGGTGAGCGAGTTCATCCACGAGATGGGCCACGTCTCCACCGTGCTCCTGCTCGGGGGCGAGGTTCTGGGCGTCAGCATCCGGGCGGAGTGGCCTTTCACGCTCTCGCATACGAGATGGATCATACCCAACCCCACGGGAGTGAACCTCACGTTGATAGCCGTCGCCGGCATCGTTTTCGAGACGGTGACATCTATCACAGGCCAGGCTATACTGCTCCTACGGAAGGAGATAAAGTCGGTCTGCTCGGTGTCCATCTTCTGGCTGAGCTTCTGGACCTACCTGAGCCCGGTGGTCTACCTGCTGATGGGGGCCCTCCACCCCTTCGGGGACGTGCTAGACCTGGTCGACGCGGTGCAGGTCCCCCGCCTGCTGATAGGCGGAGCAGGCGCCGCGCTTTTCGTCTCTTCCACGTACTCTCTGTCGCTGATCCTGAGAAACATCTTCTTGGACCTACTGGATCTCAGGGCGGCGTCCAACGCGGTCTCCTACTTCTGGGCCGTCCTCCACACCTTCTTCGTCATAGTGACGGTGGTCACCTATGGCCTGCCGATGAGTCCAACGATCACGGTGGCGTCGATGGTGGTGATATTTATATGGTCTTACATATTTGCAAGGTGGTTGCTCATGTACGTATCCAGGCTCAGGGGCGGGAGGTTGCCGATGCAGGGATACGTCGAGCCCAGCCGCTCTGCCGCGGACTCCGAGGACCCTGCCCGGAAGATCAAGCTGGGCTATACCCTGCTGTTCTCCGCTGCTCTGCTCTCTGCGCTGCTGACGGGGTACATGGCCACCCAGTATCTCGGCACCTACAACATGGTGATGAAAACCAGCATAACAGCGGAGGTGGTCGCCGTGGAGCTGGGCCCAGACGACCCCGTGCTGAACCTAAGCGTCAGCGTCTTCAACCCCACGGACGAGGACATGACGCTGGACAGGATGGAGTTCGACATTAAGCTGAACGGTAAATACATGCACCACCAGGTGTTGCACCAGATACCCGGGGCCGAGCCTGGGTCATACGTCACGTTCAGCAGATCCGTCGTTCTGCCCAGGGATCGGATTTTCACTATAGAGGAGGCCACCAGGGACGATCGCTGGGTGTGGACCGTGTCCGGGTCGGGGTACGTGATGACCATGTTCGGCGAGACCCTTCTCCGCTTCGAGTCGGGTAGCGCCTGCAGGCCCCAGACCGTCTAAGGCGAGTTGCATCTGGTTAGAGGCTCACCCAAACCGGGGCCGCTGAGCGAGCGTCGCCCATCAGATCTTGTGGCAGGCCACGTAGTGGCCTTTCTCTACCTCGCGCAGCGCGGGCTCCTCCTCCCGGCAGGTCTCCATGCATTTAGCGCACCTAGGGTGGAACCTGCAACCGGACGGGGGGTCTATGGGCGTGGGGACCTCCCCGCCGATGATGGCCCTGGCCTTCTCCAGTCTCGGGTCAGGGACCGGCACCGCCGTCATGAGGGCCACGGTGTAGGGGTGCAGAGGGGTCTTCACCAGCGCGTCCATGGTGCCCATCTCGACTATCTTCCCCAGGTACATTATGGCGCCGCGGTCGCATATGTGGCGGGCGTAGGCGATGTCGTGGGTCACGAATATGTAGGAGATGCCCCCCGCCTCCCCGGTCCTGAGCATCATCTTCAGTATGCCTGCCCTGATGGAGACGTCGAGCATGGATATGGGCTCGTCCGCGACGATGAAGCTCGGCTTCATCACCA
>CAZBUI010000222.1:0-3134 GCA_964495055.1 uncultured Candidatus Bathyarchaeia archaeon
GATCATGATCTGAACCCCCGCCTCGGTGATCTCTATGGCGCGCCTCATCTCGGCTATCTCGTACTCGTCCTTTATGCTCCTGAGCCTGAAGACGTGGTCGCTGATGTCCCGTTCAGGCGTAACGGGTACTCCCAGCTCCCCGGTCATCCTGTACGCCATCTGGGCGCACACCGTGCTGAGGTCGAAGCATATCTTCCCGGGGCTGTAGGGCTTCAGCGCCTCCTTGGTGCCGGCGATGTGGTGGCCCTTCTCCTGTTTGATGGCTATGACCTTGCTGAACTCGCCTGTCGCCTCCGCCCGTGGGGCCCCCCAGTGGGGCGTGACGAGGGTGGTGTCTCCCCCCGTGTCCATGACGTAGGTCTGGTGCTCGTCGCCCAGCGCCATGGGTAGCACGTACACGGTGTTGCTGGGGTTCTGCCCCACCACCTCGTTGAAGAACGCCACAGCCTCGAAGCCCCGTCTCTCGGCCTCCCTCAGGATGGACTCGCGTCTCCGCTTAAGGGACTCTTTCTGGTCCAAGAACTCACCGGATAGAAAACGGTGAACACAGTTAAGACACTTGCCGCGGCACGCATGCTCGCGGGTGCTACCATTTTTCTCTGTTTTTCAATCCGATCGCAATATAGGCGACGCCTAGACCGCTTATGCCTATCAGCCCGGGGTTGTCGGTGGCGGCGCTTAGCACGATCCCCCAGCGACAGGTAAATGATTCCTAGAATGAAGAACGCCTTGTAGTTGGGGTCACCCTGTTTCACGTTCCAGCGATTCCTCACGAGCGCTGTGCCTATTCCCAGACCAAGCGATAATGCCCCTAGAACCAGGATTATGATCGTGTACTCCATGGGTTTGAGGTTTGATGTTTTCAATTCAACCGTTGTTCAATACCGGTTTAGAAAAACCAGTATCCTCTATGACGCATCTAAAAAGGGGTGTGTTTGTCTATGATTTATACTAACTTTCCTATATTCTTTATTAGAACTGATTAATAATCACCTAGATCATCTTTGAGTGAACGAATATGGTGAAACTCGGTAGATGCCCGGAATGTGAGGCAGAGCTCGACGACTCAGACGTGGATGACATCCAGTTCAAGGGAGCAGTCCACCGCCACTACGCGTACAGATGCAAGAAATGCGGCACAGTAATAGGCTTTTCAAGCTACGCGGCCCGCGGACCGTAGCCCCTCCTTTCAGTGTACCTATTCTTACTTGCTTTTTCATAGAGCTGAGGTTCTATTCTCTCATCAGACACCTAACTGCGCTCGGGTCAACCTCTTATATCTTAGCCGTGTCATTGAAGTCATGCTCGGAGACCTCCAAGGAGACGGCCTGATAATACACCACTGGGACGCGGATGGGCTCTGCTCGGCCGCCCTGCTCCTAGACTACCTCAAGCCTAGGAGCCCCGCCAACATGTGCCCCACCATCGGAGCCTTCTATCTGTCGGACGAGGAGATCGGGTATGCCCGGGGCTTCGACTACGTCATAATCGCTGACATGGCTCTCCCCGAGGCCGACGTGCGGAGGCTGAGCGAGAAGACCAAGGTGGTGATCTTCGACCACCACCACCAGGACCCCATCCGTGGTGTCGAGCACTTCAACCCTGTCGCTCACGGCGCCGACTCAGCGGATTACCCCTCATGCACATGGGTGATTAAAGAGAGGCTGGGGCTCTCCCTAAGCATGCACGTCGCGCTGGGGTTCATAGGCGACAGGGAGCACAGGATCATGGAGAACCCCCGGTTCAAGACGCTGACCGAGGAGCACCTCGCCGAAGAGGGAATCACTTTCGACGAGGCGCTGACGCTCGTGGGGCTCATAGAAAGCGGCTACAAGGTTGGAGACAAGAAGGGGATGGAGGAGGCGCCAAGGCTCCTCATGGGGTACACGAAGCCGGACGACATCAGAAACAACGGTCGGTGGTGCAGAAATCTGGGGCTCTTCCAGGATAAGCTCACAGAGGTGCTCTCGGAGCCGCCGGAGGACAGGGAAGGCGTCCTCATCAAATGTCTAGATACGGAGTACGCCGTCATCTCGGCGGTCACGCGCAGGATAGCTTGGGGCACCGGCAGGGACACCATCGTCTTGAACACCGGCTTCTTCCAGGACCGCGACCAGCTGTACAGCCGAAGCAGCCGCAGAGACATGCAGCCCATGATAAAGAGGGCCAAGGAGCTGGGGTTCAACGCCGGCGGCAAGAGCGACGTGCTGGGCGCCATAGTGCCCAAAGAAGCGACGGAGCCCTTCGTAGAGGAACTCGTTAGCTACTTTAAAGAAAAATAGGGATGGGCTTAGGTTCTTCTAAGCACGCGGCCGGAAGTCGCCCCGGTGTGTCTGCCCTTCTCGACCACGGCTTCCCCGTTCACGAACACGTACTCCACGCCTTCGGGTTTCTTGTTGGGCTCGACCGGGGTGCTCACTATCCTCAGCTTGTCCAGGCTGAACACGGTTATGTCAGCGTAGCTGCCCGGCGTTATGGTGCCCCGACCCTTGAGGTTGTGGTGCTCCGCGGCCGCGGTGCTCATCTTGTATATGCACTCCTCGACGGTGAATATCCCCAGCTCCTTCACCATCTTGTCTATGAACGCCGGGAACGCGCTGTACGCGTTCCTGCCCGGCCTCCTGTACGGCGGCTTCTCCATCCTGTACATGTAGTCGTAGACGCTCTGGTCGAGGCTGAGGCTTCCGCACCTGTGCTGGAACATGAGAGCCCTGTACGGCTTCCACGGGAAGTTGCCCGTGTCGGCGGTCCCAGCGGTGTAGCCCATGGCGTCCGGGTCCTCGCAGATGAGGTCGAACCACGTGTCCAGCTGAGGCTTGTCCCGGTCCGCCGCCACCTGGGCGAGGTTCTTGCCTATCAGCTTCTCGTCCTTGTGCCTGCTGATCCATATGTTCTCGGCCCACTGGGGGTTGGTGTTGGGGCTGTACGCCAGCCTGATGAACCACTTCCCGTTCTTCAAGGCGTCAACGATCTCCTCCCTGTAGTCTGGCATCTTGAGGAACTCTGCGAACCTTTCCCTGCTCCCTGAGCTTTTCGAGCGCCTCGAAGGCCTCGGTTTGCCCGGCTCCCGGGACTCGCGTCGCGTGGAGCTGGATGAGGTCGATGTAGTCGGTGTCGAGGCGCTTGAGGCTCTG
>CAZBUI010000223.1:0-3084 GCA_964495055.1 uncultured Candidatus Bathyarchaeia archaeon
ATTGCACCCGAATTTTTCTAATATTTAAGCTTTTCGGTAATGCTGTTTCTCCTTTGGGTAATGCCTGTTTTATCTCGAAGGCGAACCCGTGTTGGGTAGGGTTTATATCCTGTTCGGCTGGTATCTGTTGTTGCTAGCCCGGTCGTCTAGCGGTCAAGGATCGGGGCCTCTGGAGCCTCTGACGAGAGTTCGAATCTCTCCCGGGCTACCATCAAAAATCGTTAAACAGGGTTATTTTTCGGGTTGATTTTGGGTTTAGTTTTGTTTTAATTGCTCCCATGTTTTATTCCCCAGACTGGTTTCCCTCCAAAGTTAAGTTTATTAAATGACATCCGATGCCGTCACAACTTCCAAGCATGTTTTCGCCTATTGCTTTTTCCATTTCCTATTAGCATTCAACCCGAGCTCCGAACGGGGAAGGGTTTAAAGGAACGACTGTTCGATGTATAGAACGACTGTTCGATGAATAACCCATTCAAGTATCCTGGATTTCGAGTCCTCACCGTCTTCTTCGACGAGCCATACCGCGAGTTCCACCTCAGGGAGATAGCAGAGATCGCCGACATCAGCCCCAGCACCGCCAAGAGGTTCCTCGACTTCTACGAGTCCAGCGGTTTCCTCGTAAAGGAGAGGAAGGCCAACCTCGCCCTCTTCAAAGCCAACGTGGAGAACAACAGCTTCACGTTCATGAAGGTCGCCCTGTTCCTGTTCAAAGCCCGACCGCTGACGGACTTCTTGAAAGAGGCGTACGCGGGCTCATCCGTCGTCCTCTACGGAAGCTGCGCCCGGGGCGAGGACGGCCCGGAGAGCGACGTGGACCTGCTCATAGTGGGAAGGAGGGTGGAGAAGATGGACCTGACGCGGTATGAGGGGTTGCTGGGCAGAAGGATCAACACAATAGTCTTCGATCCCCAAGAGTGGGAGGAGAAGGCTGAGGAAGACAAGGCGTTCTACGAGCGAATCCTGGTTGATGGGATCGTGCTGCAGGGAACCCTCCCGGTGGTTTCGAGATGAACATCAGGGAGTGCTTTGAGAAGAGGCTCCTCCGGGAGGACAGGCCAGATCCTCGGAGGAGTGGGAGGTCGATGGAGGTCGCCGAGGCCAAGCTCGAGGAGGCTGAGAAGGCCTTGGGATACGGTCTGCTGGACGCGGCCGTGATCCTGGCCTATACGGCGATGTTTCACGCCGCTAGGGCCGTGCTGTTCAGGGACGGGATCGTGGAGAGGAGCCACGTCTGCCTCATCGAGTATCTGAAGGAGAGGTACGTCAAGACTGGGCGGATGAGCGGAGCCTTGATCAACATGCTGGACTCTGCTCGGGTGGACAGGCATGAGACCCTCTATGGGCTGGAGACTCGAAGCAGCGGGAGAGAAGCCGAACATAGTTTGCAGAGAGCCAAAGAGTTCCTGTTGATGGTGAAGACCATTCTATTAAACGAGAAATTTGAACGAGATACGTCACCTATCCCGGGTTGCTCTCGATTTCCAGTGGCTAAAGAGATAGACGTGTTTGAACGCCTCTGCGCCAGGTTTATGTTATCGTACCATTGAACCCATACTCCTATATTCCCATCGGCTTAGCGGTTAGGCATGAAGTACGGCGTCATGGAGGGCTTCCGGATGCACCACTCCGAGACCGAGTACGGGCTGAACCCGGACGGCGGCCGAACATCCCTGTTCCTCAGGGCCGGGGAGCTGGGGTTCCACGGCGTGGAGCTGGGCATCGGGCTGGACTACCGGGAGGACTCCCTCTGGACGGGCCGGGGCGGGGCGCGCCAGGCCATCGAGAGGGAGGCGCGGCGCACCGGTGTCGAGGCGGCGTCTATATGCCTGCATCTGCTCAACTATGATGAGAACAGCCCCGTCAGCGGGAATGCAGGACACAGAGAGACGGGTCGAGAGATCATACGGAACTCCATAGAGGCGTGCGCGCAGATAGGCGCGTCGGTTATACTGGTCCCGTTTTTCGGCACCGCGCTGTTGAAGTCTGAGGAACAGATGCAGCGCCTTGTCGATGAGATGAGGGGCCTGTCACCCTTGGCGGAGGAGAGAGGCGTATGCCTGGCCTTGGAGACCTCGCTGGAGGCGGCCGAGCTGGCGCGGGTGATAGAGGCGGTGGACTCCAGCCACGTCAAGGCGTACTTCGACACCGGTAACACGGCCGCCTGTGGACTCGACGTGGCCCGGGAGATAAAGGCGCTGGGCGGGCTCATCGCCCAGATCCACGTGAAGGACTACCCGTCGCGGACCCTCGGCGAGGGAGACATAGACTTCAACGGAGCCATCGCTGCGCTGAAGAAGACAGGTTTCGACGGCTACCTAGTCTTGGAGACGCCCTCCCAAGACGACATGATTGCAGCTGCTACAAGCAGCCTCGCCTACCTGAGGCGCGTCGTCGAGGGACGATGATTCAAGACCTTCTTCTCTGACGAAGATGCTCTACTGAACGATGTTCCCCTTCAACGAAGAATACTCGCTTAATACTCGGGGAACTTTATCAGCTTCATCCCCTCGAGGTCCTTGATGGACGTCTTGGCGGTGCCCCCTAGGGACTCCACTTTTCTGATGACCCAGGAGTAACCGTTGTCGTCGGACTCGAGATAGGCTTTAATCCGAATGGTCTGACTCATGAAACAATCTACGAGTATAGTTCATATATACTTGTTGAACGCGCCTCGGCCCTAAACGTAAAGTACATCGTCCACGCATCAAGACACGATGTAGATGAAGCTAAGCACACTCCCCAGGGTGAGGCTGGCCAGCCTCCCGACGCCCCTGCAGGAGCTACTCCTCCTCTCGGCGGCCCTCAAAGGCCCCCGCATACTCGTGAAGCGGGACGACATGACCGGCCTGGCCTTCGGCGGCAACAAGACCAGGAAGCTGGAGTACCTCATGGCTGAAGCGCTTAATCAGGACGCGGACTACATAGTCACCGGCGCCGGGTTCCACTCCAACTGGCGCACTCAGGCGGCCGCGCCGCCCGCAGGCTGGGAATGAAGGTGGTCCTGGTCAAGTCCGGGCCCAGGGACGGCTACGAGCCCATGGACATCGACGGCAACAACCTGCTGCACCACCTGATGGGCGC
>CAZBUI010000224.1:0-3080 GCA_964495055.1 uncultured Candidatus Bathyarchaeia archaeon
TGACGGCCACCGCACCACTCCTAGAGCCTAGTATATCGAATGAACTGGGTATACTCGAAAGCAGGTCTTCAGGAACTTTGTCCTTTAGGTGTTGCCTTATGGTGTTGCTCAAGCCTTCTCAGCTTCACGCTAGAAGATAGATCGTTCACCAATCTTCCTAACTAGTTTTCCCTTCGGCTTTATCTCAAGTGGGAGTATGTCCTCCGGCTTCAGATCATCCCTCGTCTTACGTTTCACAGTCAGACCGCACACACCGTTGTCCAGTAGCTGGCGCTTGGCGCATATGGCGTATGTACAGCCCTTCGGGTCGCATGGCTCGCTAGTCCAGTTGCACCAAGGGGTCTTGCCCCTGAAAGTCAAGGCCCTTTTAGTGCACTTGAACTCCCTGCATTTTGGGTAACACAGTTTAGATTCCGACAAAATGCTGAACTCCTAAAAAGATAACACTGGTTCTTGTTATCGTACCTACCAGTTCAATTTAAACTTTATTGAAACCAGCACATATCATTCCTTCGTTTCGGCACATTAAATAAAAATAAACACTACATTCTATACTATAAACCTTAAAGAAAACGCTACAAACCACCGTTTTCACGTTTTTAGATAAACTTGATTGCTATACCAGAAAACTTTATAACCTAAAATAGCTGGAACAGCCAGCCAAACATCTTGGGATGAACCGTTAGTGATGGATAGGGGAAGAATACTCGTCGTGGACGACGACGACATGATACTAGAGTCTCTGGTCAGCATACTCGAGAGCGAGGGCTACATAGTATCCACGGCGAGGACAGGCTCTGAGGCCGTCGCCAAGACCAAGAAAAAGTTCTTCAACGCCATGCTCATAGACATCCATCTTCCCGACATGACCGGCATCGAAGTCATCTCCAAGATAAAGGAAACCACTCCGAAGATGAAGAAACTCATACTCACGGGCTTCCCGGAGACCCACACAGCCATAGACGCGGTGAACAAGAAAGCCGACGCGTATCTGGTCAAACCCTTCGACCCCGAACTCCTGCTGGAGCTTTTAGAGCAGAACCTCAGGCAGCAGGAGGAGGAGCTCAAATACGCGCAGGAAAAGGTGCTTGAATACATAAAGACGAGGGTAAAGCAGCTTGACGAGGCCGAGACCGCCGAGATAAAGGGTGCCGCCTGATGGCCGCGGAGACATTCCGTTTCGAGCAGGACGTCGCCTACGAACAGGATAACAGGCTGGAAGAGTTCAACGATAAACTCGTCGAGTCCATAGAGGAGGTGCTGAGCTTCAGCAAAGTAGTCCTGAACTTCCTCGAGCTCAACACCGCCTTCAAGAGAGGAGAGATCGTGAAAAACCCCAGGGTTTTCTCCAGGGAGCTTGAGGAACTCTTCGGCGACAGCGCCAAAGGCATCGAGGAGCTCATAGTCGAGAGGTTCTACTCGAAGATTAAACTCAAGTACGTGAGAACCAGAGAGAGGAGTTTCTCTGATTATGTTAGTGAAGCCTTAAACTCGTACATATAGTTGTGAATGTTTCAGTGACTGTTTTTATGAACATAAATTTTATACAGTTATTATGAATTTTATTGGTATTGCATACGAGAATCTTTTTATACAGTATAATAAATAGAACCAACAACGAGTTTACAGAAGCACGTTATTACGGCTTCTGTTAACTAGGCTGAAGGAATGTCAATTGCCACAGAAGAGAGGTACACCTAAAACCGTGCTCCTGGCGACGAGGGTCACGCCCAGGATTCGCGACATCGTGGTTCAGATGGCTCATCGGGAGGGTCTGAACGTTTCGGAGTGGCTTCGCAACCTCATCATCGGCGAGCTTAAACGGAACGAGGCGTTGCCAACGCTGTTGCGTTCCCCTGACTTTCGGCTGGAGCTAGACGAAGATGAGTGAACGCATATCTACGGGTAACGGGCATCTCGACACTCTGCTAGACGGAGGGTTTCTCCGTAACAGCATGATACTCCTCGCCGGGAACCCCGGCGCAGGTAAGACGATTCTCTCCTCCAACTTCATATACTCGGGGGCCATCGTTGACGACGAGCCGGGTGTATACGCGTGCTTCGCGGAGACCAGGCGGCGTCTCATCAATGACATGCTGAAGTTCGGGATAGACTTCGATCCCTTGATGCGTAGGAGGAAGGTCGAGGTGCTGGACCTCTCGATAGGGAGCGAGACTGAGGTCCAGTCGGCTTTAAACCAGATATTCGAGTCCATAACGACACTGAGGGCGAAGAGGCTGGTGGTGGACTCCATATCCGCCATGGCCATGGGGCTGGAGACGGAGTTCGAGAAGAGGCACCTCATCAGGCTCCTGTACAGGCTGATAATAAAGACAGGGTGCACCACCATCGCCATCACCGACATACCCTGGAACAGCGACAGGATAGGGGAGAGCATAGAGGAGTTCGTCGCCGACGGCATAATACTGATGGAGCACAGCTACGACGAGGCCGGCAGCCTCACCAGGAGGCTCAGGGTCACCAAGATGAGGGGCACCAACCACTCCAGGAAGACGCACCTATACGTCATCAACGAGAAGGGGATAGACATCAAGATCTAGGTGAACAGCTCCAGGTCCCCGATCTCATCCCTCTTGTTACTGCGGTGCTTCAGGTAGACGTATGCGCCTAGCCCGACGGCTATGATCAGTGCTCCGATTATCAGGAGCACGAACACGTTGAGTTCGAAGCCCAGGATGGATATGGTCAACTCCCTCCGCTCGGTCTGCACCGTTATCTTGATGTTCTTCTGAACAGTCTGCTTGCCGTACCCACCCTTCGAGGCCTGTGCCTTGAGGTTCAGCTGCTCGTAGGTCTGGACGATCTCCGCCGTGGCCGTGCCGTTCTCGTCGGTCTCGGTCTCCTCGGACTTCAGTACGCCGCCGAGGGCGCTCCACCGTATCTCCGCGCCTTGGACGGGGTGCCCGCAGCTGGTCACGTTGACCCGGGCGGTGAACGTCTGGTTCAGCATGATGGTCTTGGGGGTCACGAGGGTCATGTTCATCTCCAGCCTCATGGTCTCGACCGTGGTCTCGGAGGGCTCAAGCCCTTGGGTGGCCACGACTATGGTAGCTTCACCG
>CAZBUI010000225.1:0-3066 GCA_964495055.1 uncultured Candidatus Bathyarchaeia archaeon
TACAGCCTCATAGATCTAATAATAGGTAGCGAGGGGACCCTCGGCGTCGTCACCAAGGCCACGCTGCGCCTCGTACCCAAGCCCAAGCTCACAGCCCTCATATACGCGCCCTTCAACTCCACCATCGACGCCGTCAAAGCCGTCAAGGAGATAATAAGCCAGAAGATAATGCCCTACGGCCTAGAGTACATGCCCCAGCACACGGTGCTCACCGTCGAGAGGTACCTGGAGAAGAAGGTGATGCCCGATAACACCCACCCCGCGTACCTCCTTGTGGCCGTGGAGGCCGACACCCCCGAGGAGCTTGAGCGTCAGCTGGAGACGGCGGGCATGGTGTGCTTGGACATGGGGGCCGTGGACGCCTACATCGCGGACACCGCCGCCAGGCAGGACCTCATCTGGGAGGGCAGGAAGGCCGTGTTCGACGCCTACATTGCGCTGTACACAGTGGACGAGGCAGACGTCTGCATACCTAGGAACAGGATACCCGAGTACGTGGAGCGCGCCGAGGAGATAGGCGAGAGGCACGGGGTGATGCTGGTGCCTCTGGGCCACGCCGGCGACGGCAACCTCCACTACAACATAATCAAGCTGGAGGAGACGCCCATGGAGGAGTGGCCGGGCCTCATGGAGGCGGCGCTCAGCGACCTCATAGCCATGTCCCACGAGATGGGGGGTACAGCCTCAGGCGAGCACGGGCTGGGCTACACCAAGAGGCACTACCTGGAGCGGGAGGTGGGGCCCCGCCAAGTGGCTCTCATGAAGGGGATAAAGGCGGTCTTTGACCCTAACGGGATACTGAACCCCGAGAAGGTCTGGCCCTAGTACTCCCTGTACGCCTCGGCCAGGGGGTGGCCCTTGCAGGTGAGGCCGAAAGCCTTGTACCACCCGAAGGGGCTCTTGTGCACCGTGAGGCCCTCGGCCTCCAGCGCCTCCTTGAGGTCGTTGAGGAACCTCTTGGCGCGTCTGGGGTTGCCCAGCTCGTGGCTCAGATGAGCGTAGGGGTATAGAACGACTCTGCTACAGCCGATGCGCCCCGTGTCCGTCTTGATGTTCTCGACGTAAGCCTCTATGATACCCGGCTCCCGATCTACGTCCCTCTTCTCGAAGCACGTGAAGCAGACAAGCGCGTTCTCGTACTCGCCCTCCTTGGGGCTGGCGGGGTGCTCCGCGACGGGCGTCTCCTCGGTGACCCTGTAGCTGAACTCGGAACAGTGAAGCTGTAGAACCTTCAACGTTTATCGGTTGAATGACACCGTAGAAGATTTTAGGGGTTTCTATCCATTCGTCTGGCGGTCCTTGGCTGCCTCGATGAGCTTCTCGGCCTGCTTCTCGCTGAGGCTGGTCTTCTCGGCCAGAGCAGCGGCGTCCGCTTCGGCTACCTTGGCTACCGTGTCGTATCCTCCGCTCACCAGCTTCTCCTCCGTGGCCTTCCCGACTCCCTTGATCTCGGTGACGGGCTTGCTCGGCTTCACCGCAGGCGCTGCCTTAGGTTCTGCCTTTGGCTTAGTCTTATGCTCTTCCTCTGGCTTGGCCTTGGGCTCGGCTTTCGGCGTAGCTTTCTCTGCGGGCTCCTTGGCCGCCCCCGCCTTGCTCAGCTTTATGGTCATGCATGAGACGTTCCGCGTGGAATCCCCGTCCGATAGCTTCTCGGTGTCTATGGTGATCCTGGGCTTCGCGAGTCCCTCGAGGTACCTGTTGCGGGTTATCTCGGCTACGTCCACGGCCGTGGTGATGCTCCTGCCCCTCGCCTTGATCTCGACGGTGTCTTGGTTGTTGAAGGTGGCCAGCACGGCCATGACGTAGCTCATGGCCGGCTTCCTACCTATGTAGACTACGTTGTCTCGGCTCATAGTATCCAAAAGAATTTCCTGCATAGTACTTAAAAGTGCATCTTTTCCTAGGGACGTAACGAAGGGAAAACCCGGTTTTTAAGCCGATCTGGCGGGGAAAAGGCTATCCATGATTGGCTGCGCCGCTAAGCAGCCGCCGATCACATGTTTTTTACATTCAACGGCTTCTTCTATACCATGTCTATGAAAGATTTCTGGCCCGACGGCTACAGCTGCTGCGTCCAGCTGAGCTTCGACTACGACTCCAACAGCGCCCTGGTGAGAAGGGAGCCGCTGGATATAGTCGCCCAGAGCCGGGGCAGGTACGCCCCCAACACGGCTATCCCCCGGATACTGGACCTGCTGGACAGGCACGGCATCAAGTCCACGTTCTTCACCCCGGGGTGGACCGCTGACAGCTTCACGGAGAGCTGCGAGGAGATAGTGAGCAGGGGCCACGAGATGGGCGCCCACGGCTACCTCCACGAGCGGCTCGCCAAGCTCAGCTGGGAGGCCGAGCGGGGCGTCTTCGAGAAGAGCATGGCCAGCTTCGAGAGGATCGGCGTAAAGCCCGAGGGCTTCAGGGCGCCGTACTGGCTTATAAGCGACAGGACCCTAAGCCTCGTCCAGGAGCTGGGGTTCAGGTACGACAGCAACTTCATGGACGACGACATGCCGTACATGCTCAAGTGGCGTGGAAAGGAGACGGGGCTCGTGGAGCTGCCGGTGGAGTGGCTGCTGGACGACTGGCCCCACTTCGAGACCAACAGGATGACCACGGGCCAGGTCTACGAGATGTGGAGGCCCGAGTTCGAGGGCGTCTACGAGCTGGGCCGCTACTTCGGGCTGACGTGCCACCCCCAGTGCATCGGCAGGGCCAGCCGCCTCAAGATGCTGGACAAGCTGCTCTGCGAGATGGAGGCCAAGGGCGATGTCTGGTTCCCCAGCTGCAAGGAGCTGGCCGACTGGACCCGCAAGAAGCTAGACTAGCTTCCTTATCTCCTCGACCAGCACGGGGAGGCTCTCCCCCGACGGCGCGTACACGTTGACGTCGCAGATGTTGCTTATCTCGCTGCGCCTCAGGTTGAACTCGGTGAGCCTGCCGCCGTTTCTCTTCACCATGATGGGGAGGCTGGCGGCGGGGGTAACCGTGGCGCTGGTGCCCGCCACAATCATGCAGTCGCTCTTGGAGGCCTCCTCGCTTCGGACGAACTCCGCCGCCTTGTCGAAGATA
>CAZBUI010000226.1:0-3058 GCA_964495055.1 uncultured Candidatus Bathyarchaeia archaeon
TCCCTGCCTCCTTTAGCCACGGCGTGAGTATGCTGCAGAGGTAGGGCATGACGTCGAAGCCGCCGCGTAGGAACCAGGGCATGCTGTCGAAGCTGATGTCCAGGCCCTCCTCGAGGGCGTCGTCGAAGTACTGAAGGGTCGCCCTTATGTTGTGCTCCTCCATGTAGTCGTGGCCCTCGGGCACCAGCCTCCAGCCGGGGGTGAGGTGGGCGATGTTGGTCTTGACGCCGGTGACGCGGCACGTGTCGATGCTCTCCAGCAGTCCGTCCACCTTGTTGCTGCGGGTGTCCCCGAACTTGACGTCTCGTCTGCGGCCCGTCCGCCTCCAGTGGGGGCAGTAGACGCCGCCGTACTCTTTCATGACGGCGACGCACCCGTTTATCTCGTCCATGCTCGCCCAGACGCCGGGGTCGTAGTCTAGCCCCGTGCTGATGCCGATGGCGCCCTCCCGCATGGCTTGGTGGATGAGCTCCTTGATCTCCTCAAGCTCTTCTTCCGTGCTGTGGCGCTTGTAGTCGTTGCCCATGACGTTGATCCTGCAGGTCCCATGGCCGACGAGGGGCGCGGCGTTCATGCTGACGCCCACCTTCTCCACCTTGTCCATCCACTCCCCCAGGGTGGTCCAGTCCACCTCCCAGCCGTAGTGCCTCTTCATCAGCTCGTTCACTTCTTCTCTGGGGAAGACCTGGTTCTTGGGGTAGTACTTGTGGGGCTCCAGCTCGTCTATGTGCTCCCTGGCTATGCCCGGCAGCCCCATCATCTCTCCGTAGGGCCCCTCGCTGCCCCCGCACTCTCCACCCACGAAGGTGGTGACCCCCTGCAGCACGTAGCTCTCGGCCTTGGGGAAGAAGAGCAGCGTGGAGTCTCCGTGGCTGTGGGCGTCTATCCAGCCCGGCGAGGCGTAGAGGCCCTTGGCGTTCACCACCTTCTTCGCGTCTCCCTTCACTGCCCCTAGGGCGGCTACCCTGTCGCCCTTCACGCCGACGGAGCCCCTGTACGGGGCCCTTCCTGAGCCGTCGATGATCTGGGCGTCCTTTATGATTAAATCATACTCGTCCGACACGTTCATCCTTCCTTGAATGAGCTGGATAATAGTACGTATCGACTATTAAAACTCAGAGCTTATGAAAAAATGAGGGTCAGGTCACGGTGACCAGGGTCGTATCGAACCCGTCCGTCTCTAGGTTGCGGACGATTATTAGGTGGGCTCCCTCGCCCGTGTCGGGTATCTGTATCTCCAGTGCGAAGGGGTCCGCCTCTCCGCCTAGGAGAACCACGTACTCCCCCGGCTCAGCGCTCTCCGGGTAGCAGGTGAGGTCGCTGGGGCCCGAATTCAGGCCCCAGGAGAAGCCGAGCTCCCCTTTCTCGCCGTCCCATTTGCCCTGCTGCTCCCAGTAGACTTTGACGTGAGGCGTTATATGGAAGCTCGGGTCGCCCTTCTCGCCTTTTGGGCCCGTCTCCCCTTGAGGCCCCTCGAGTCCCTGGGGGCCTGTTTCCCCTTGGGGTCCCTGCTCTCCTTGGGGTCCCTGCGGCCCCGACGGCCCCTGGGGGCCCTCCGGTCCGGGCGGCCCCTGCTCTCCCTGCGGCCCGGGTGGGCCCGGCTCCCCCAAGGATGGGATGAACGCGTAGGTGACTCCTCCCCCGAAAACCAATCCTATGACTAGCCCCGCTAGTATGCTCCGTGTGTCCATGTTTCTTTATTTTATTTTGGGTTTTAAAAACAGCTTCCTTCTGGTCTACTCTTGAATGGAGTCTACGAGCCTCGCCCGGTTCTCCTCGTACTGGCAGAGGAGGGCGTCGAACTCGTTCCTCAGCCTCTTGAGCTCTTGCAGCCAGTTGAAGAACTCCAGTATGGGCTCGTCAAGCTCTGGATCCTCCCTCTCAGCCTTCAGAGCCATCTCAAAGGATGAGTCTTCCATTTTTCTAATTCAATGAATCTATGTATGGGTGACAGACACACAGAGGCCAACGATGATGCCAAGCACTTCAAGCACGGTGCTGGGTGTTTTTCCTATCAGCTCTTCTTCGTTAGGATCCGGGCTAACACGTAGCCGTAGACCACAGAGTCGGCGAATATCTCTACGAGGTGATACGGGATTATCTGAGGCGGTAGTCCCTGGTCGCCCAGCAGGGGTATGAACGCGCCCGAGATAAACAGCATCCCGGCGAAAGCAACGGCGTTCTCTTTCCTGTCTGCCCCGAGGGACGCGGCTATGGGTAGCAGCGCGGCGACATAGAGGAACCCCCTCAGTATCTCCACGGGGATTATCAACGTGAAGGGCGGCACGATGAGCCCCAGCGACGGGTCGCTGTAGTAGGGCATAACGAAAGGGCTCACCAACATGCCAAAGAAGAAGTAGATCGGGAAATAGCTCAGCGCCCCAATGGCCACCCGTTTCAACCAGCTCATCGCACTCGTCTCCGCGAAGTATTCCCTGAGGCATTCCTTCAGTCTTTTTTCTCCTCCCTCAAGGATGATGGACGCGAGCCCCGCTTGGACCCCTGAGAAGAACAGCATCACCAAGGCGCCCATCATGAACTCGGAACCAGACTCGAAGACGCTGGTGAAGAAGAAGCCTTCAACCATGTTGCTGAAGCTGCCGACCATGAAGAGGTTGAGCCAGAGGACAGAGGCGAGCCCGGGGAAGCTCAGCCTCATCTCGCCTTGAATCCACGCCAAGTAGATTGATAGGAAGAGGTAACCGAGTGCGAAGAAAAACAGCTGACTCATCGACGGGGTTTCCTTCAATGATATCTTTCTCACCATGTCGATGGCGGTCAGCGTAACGGTCAATGCCGCGATCCTTCCCGGTTTCATCGCCTTCACTGCCTTGACTCCCTGTATGATCAAAACATCTAAACATAGGTATAATTCATCCTGTGCTGTGAACAAGGACACCATCGACCTCCTGCTCCTCGGGGCCGCCCACTCGCTGAACCACAGCCTGTTCCTGGTGCTGCCTCCCCTCTTGGACCGTATTACTGTGGACCTGGGCGCCAGCTACGGCACCATGGGCCTCATAGGCACCATCACTTTCCTCATCTACGGCTCGGGCGC
>CAZBUI010000227.1:0-3001 GCA_964495055.1 uncultured Candidatus Bathyarchaeia archaeon
GGATCGTTCCCAAGGTATATGGGGTTAGCCCGGCCACAAACCCCACACACCACATCATCATACCTAAGACTTGCCCCA
Organism: uncultured Candidatus Bathyarchaeia archaeon; assembly: GCA_964495055.1. Classification (GTDB taxonomy): domain Archaea; phylum Thermoproteota; class Bathyarchaeia; order TCS64; family TCS64; genus RBG-16-57-9. The sequence continues at coordinate 79 of CAZBUI010000227.1, forward strand.
CACTCACAAACCGTCCAGATCTGAGCCCCACAGTTGGGACAAAATCTGGCTCCCGTCTTCGGGTGAGGACCCCCGCTGAGAACCTCCCTGACGGCCGTCTTGCAGTACGCGCAGTGACCCTGCTTGATTACAGACTCCACAACATTTTATCCTCACCAGAAAATAAAAACTCATCCCCGCCCCACCAGCTCACACGCTCGACAAAGATCCCCCCTCGCCGGACGCCCACAAACCCTGCACATACCCGCCGCCCCGCTTTCACCCCTCCCGCGAATCTTCAACCCCGTCCGGTAAACCGTGAACTTCGTTCCAGGACGCCCAACCTCCATCCGGTTCAGAAACCTCCGCACATCCGACCTCATGGCCTCCTCCGCGTACGGGCACGGCAGGCCCTGAAACTCCAAGCCGTTAACATAGGCATAAAACGTGGTCTCACGCTCAGGCACCTCGCACAGCGGCTTCACCCTCCTCACGAACCCCTCCAGGCTCCGGCCCCCCGGATAGTAAGAGTCCATCCTCACCACATCTCCACGGAGGACGTTCAGCAGCACGCTCTGGGCCATGTCGTCTAGGTTGTGCCCCGTGGCAAGCCTGTCCGCGTCAACCGCCTTCGCCGCCACGTCCAGCGCCCTCCGCCGCAACACGCCGCAGTAGCTGCACGTACCCACCTCCCTGTCCCGCGCAGCGATCCCGTCCATGGTCTCCCCGAAGAGCTCCCTGAACCCCACCCTATGCACCTCCACGCCCAGCATCCTGCAGTTCTTCTCCACCAGCGCCAACGCCTCGTCCCTGTACCCCCTCACCCCCTCGTCCACACAAACCGCCACCAGCTCGGCGTACGGCCGGTCCCTCTCCAGCCTTTCTAGGAGCCTGAGCAGGGTCAGGCTGTCCTTGCCCCCGCTGACCCCCACAGCGATCCTGCTGTCGTACTCGAACATATCGTACCTGCCCACGGTCTTCTTCACACGCTCAAGCAGGGACTCGTTGAAACACGCGGCGCAGAGACGCTCCCCCGAGTAGGGCCTGTAATAGACCGAGAGAGCATCACGGCACCGGGTGCATACGGGGGTCAATGCGTTCAACGACTTCTCGGCCCACAGTAATAAAACCATGCCTAGCCGCCATGCGTAACCGGCAACAGCACCAGCGTGGAGCCGTCCCGCAACGGCGTCGCCTCGCCCTCTAGGTTGCCGGCCTCGACGCCGTCAACGAGTATCAAAGCGTTGGGAGCGTAGCTGCCCAAAACCCCGTCGATGAGCGCGTCCCCTACAGCCGGAAACAGCTCAACCAGCGCACCGATGGCGTCCCCCAGCGACGAGCCCTCCTCGACGGCGAGCGCTATCTCCGGTACACCGGCGGCCTCCCTGAGGCCTCCCATCAACCTCACATCCACCTGCACAGCAACAAACCCGCGCCACAGCCTATAAAGATTCAAGTCCTTACCATCTTCACTATGAAGAACCCGTTGCAGTCGTGCAGATGCGGGTAAAGCCTCTGAGCCTCGTCCATGCCGCGCCGCCCCGGCTCACCGATCCTCGGCGCAGCCTCGACCAAGACGAAGTCAGGGTTCTCATCGAGGAAAGTCCCGACCACCCCCTCGTTCTCCTCGACCGTGACGCTGCACGTGCTGTAGACGAGCCGCCCGCCTACCTTGGCTCTACGCGCGGCGTTGCAAAGTATCCTGTACTGCAGGTCAGCCATCCTCCTCATGGATCTGCCTGTGAGCCTCCAGCGGGAGCTCGGCGCGCTGAAAAAGTTGCCTGACCCGGTGCACGGAGGATCAACTAGCACCAGATCGACCTCAACGGGAGGAAGCCCTTCCACGGTTCTCGCGTCCCCAAGGTACGGTACAGCTATCTCCACGCCCAGCCTCTCCATCACGGTCTCGAAGGAACGGAGACGCCTCACGCTGGAGTCCACTGAGATGATCCTACCCCGGTTATCCATCAACTGCGCTAGGTGGCTCGTCTTGATGCCGGGAGCCGCGCAGACGTCAAGCACCAGCTCACCCGGGGCGGAGGCGGCTACCACGCCAGCCAGAACGCTCGCCCTGTCCTGGACCACGAATTCGCCTCTCCGGTACTCGGGAACACCCGTCAAACCGGCGGCGGCTCCCACCCTGTAGACATGGTCTATGCTCGGGTCCTTCTCCAAGGTGAACCCCCTCCCCCTGACGGCTTCCAGCGTCCCGCCGGCATCCCTGAGGGTATTCAGCCTCAGGTAGACGGAAACGTCCACGTGCTCCAGCATCCTCTCCGTTTCGCAGTCCCCGAACTCCCCGAGGAGATGCCTGACGTACCACTCGGGGTGACTGTACGTGTAAGCCAGCCGTTTCCCCTTTTCAAGCATGGAGAAATCCAGGTCTTGACGCGGGATCAGTTCGACGGCTTCATCCACGGCCAAGATGGCTCTCTCACCTAGAACCATCTTGGCGTGATCGTATAGCGCGTAGCCTTCAGCGAAGCCGCCCCCGAAGTGATCGGTGTACGCATATAGCCTGAGGAAGCTGCGGATCCCAAGGCTCAGGTTGCCCAGGTTATTGGGTTCAAGCGCCTCTTCTATGAGGTAGTCTAGGGTGTTGAGACGCGACATGACCCCGTAGACCAGCACCCCGGCCGCCCTCGATACGACTTCGTCCTCCACATGGAGCTGCCGGACGGCCTTTCTGAGGGCCGCGTCCTCGCTTATCCTCCTAAGCTCTATCCAGCTTAAAGCCTCTATGGCCACGGTCCAGGTGAGGTTCAAGTCGTACACTGCTTAACCTTGAAGGTCAAGCGCTTTTATCTATCTCTACCTCTCCGTCCGCGGTTATGGTGGCCTTGGCGTGGCGGAGAGCCCAGCAACTGATGACGACGCCGACAGGCAGCGAGGCCGGGTGCCTCGCCGCCATCTCCACGTGCACGTCCAGGACGCTGGGCCCCTC
>CAZBUI010000228.1:0-2993 GCA_964495055.1 uncultured Candidatus Bathyarchaeia archaeon
TTTCCCCGCGTCGGCTCCGAACCATACTGGGATCCCTTCTGTGACCATTTGTTTGGCTACGTCTATCATGGTCTCGGCCGGCACGTTTAGGTAGCGGACCGGTTTGCCGCCTACCACGTTGCCGAGGTACTTGACCGTGTACATATTGTTGTATGGTTTGTCGTCGGTGGGGGCGTTGATGAGGCAGACGTATCTGTCTAGGTCTAGGCCGACGTAGCTCTGGTAGAACTCCTGTGGGGTCAGGGGGTCTGTGCGGTGGTATTGGTCTTCTCTGTCTCTCCACTCCATGGTGATGCGTGTGGGGGGCGTGCCCAGATGTATTCGGAGCATCCTGTAGTACTCGTTGAGCATCTCGTGTTTGGCTTCTCGGAGCTTCTCCGGGGGCTGCCCCTCTTGGTGCATGTTTCGGAGGTCTTTCGCGTATTCCCTGAGCTTGGCCTGTAGGTTGATGTTCATGGTTCTGCTTGCCATGCTGCTCTTGGTCTCGGGCATTTTTTTCTTCGGGATTATACCGTATTTTTGTACGAGGTTTGCGAACATGTCCCATTGGCCGGCGTCGGGTATCATGTTGTTCAGCAGCCACATGACGACCCTGCTGTCCAGCTTCATTTCCCGGGTCTCGATGATTTTTTCGAGGAACCAGTTGCCTTTCTCGAGTTTATCGTAGAACATGAGGTAAGGCTGGCTTAGCTCGAAGTCGTCGAGGTTGAGTTTTTTCATGGCGTATATGCGGAACATGTTGAGGCCCGCAAACATCCAGCAGCGGCCTGTGTTTCCCTGGGCGGTTACCTTGCCTGTCTTTATCATATGGCTGTATATGTGGTCTATCCGGGTAACGGCGTCCCTGGATAGCGCTGCCTCGGCCGCGTCGCCCTTGGTGACGGCGTTGAGGGCTAGAAGGTTCTTGGGGTCTGCCTCGAAGTCTCTGCCATACTTTTCTATATCCTCTATTTTGATGGAGTCACGCATTGAAACTCACTGAAAAGTGAATCCGTTGCTGAAGGTAAAAAAGTATGCATGGAGTCGGGGCCGCGCACATGTTTCGTCCTTTAGTGTTTTTTGTTGTCTTGGAGGCGTTGATCCTAGCCGGGTCTGGTTACGTGGTTGAGGCCTCTCAGCCTGGCCTAAGGTTCTTTTTCCGTTGGCTGACGTGCCTTTCATCGACTATGCGTTGAGGAGTCTAAGGGATGGAGGCGTTGACGCGGTCGTCTTGGCTGTGAACAATCTCGCCGAGGTGATCATGGGTTATCTGGGTGGTGAGAGGTTTGGGTTGGAGGTTCTTTACTCGGTTGAGGGTGAGCCGCTGGGCACGGGTTTGCTTATCACGGGTGGCCTGTGATAGGCGGGAAAAATTTCTTTCGTTGGGTTATGTCGTTGTCATCAGTGTATCTGTGTCGATTGTGGGTATGTCTGCTTTTTGGGCTGCTTCTGCTAGTTGTTTATCCTCGGTGACGAGGGTGGCCCTGTGTTTGTCTGCGGCTGTGAGGTAGGCCGAGTCGTAGTAGGTCAGGTTGTGGGTGAGACTGTTTCGGAGTATGAGTTTTGAGTCCTGGGTGTTTTCTTGTCGGATGAGTGTCATGAGTTCTAGGCCTGTGTGGATGTTGTCGAGTGTTTCCTCGGCTTCCTCAGGTGTGATGTGGTGGAGGATGTGGGCGCTGGTTCTTAGGGCGTTTCCTATCTCGTAGTAGACGAGGGGGATGGTGCTGCTTGTTTTCAGTGTCTCTGCTGCCTGGTCTCCATAGTTTCTTATTGATAGGAGTAGGCTGCTGGCGTCTATTATCTGGGTCGTCATCGCCTGTCCCGGGTTTCCCGTATGGAGTCTATTATCGTTTGGTCGGGTATTTTTTGGAGCAGCCTGCTCGCCGCGTTGAGGGCCTCTCTCCGTTCCTGTTCCTTGAGTCTTTGTACTTCCTTTTCCACGGCTTCTCGGATTAGTTTGCTGATGTTTACTTGGTGTTCTTGGAGTATCTCCTTGTGCTCGACGGGTATCTTTCCCGTGACCGTCTCGGTATTATCCAATTCGTATTACCACTAAGGTGTTATTCTTCCAGGAGTATTAAACGTTGCCATGCCGGTGTAGAGATCGGGGACGCACCCAGATCCGGGGCTACCTGGCCACCGGTCTTGGATAGTTTAAGTGTCGTTTAAAGTAGGTGTATGTACGGGCACCTAGGAGAGATATGAAAATATCGTACAGATTAGATCCTTTGCAAGTCGTTTTTTAACAGCATGGTATCTGTATGTTTCCGGGGTCGATCTTTTTTCTTTCAGTGGGGAATCGGTGGAAAAAATGAGATGGTTCCTGTTCTATTTTTTTACCCGTGTAGAACTCCGCTAGCTCTTTCGCTCTCTCCAACGGTGCTTCCACCGTCGGGTCTTTCCGGTATTCTTTGCCCCTTAGTCGTTTCTGGTGTTCTTCCTGGGCTTGTTTAACCAGTTCCGGGTCCTGGAGGAGGTCTAACACGGGTCCGGCATGCCTTTCGTGAACATCCAGAGTATCCTGTTGATGGGTGCTGGCCGTTGTTGACGTTCTCGACCACTGCCTCTACGCCGTTCATCCTCGCTGCACCAACTGTATCGTCTATGAAGCCGAAGGCTGCCCCGATGATTAGAGCAACGACTGTGTAAGTTATGAGTTTGATCTGGCTAATCATTTTTAATCTTCTTCTGTGGCGCTGTAGTGAAAGAACAGAATAAATAGATTTCTTAAATAATATAAAGATACAATAATAAATTATGTTTTAATAATTTTATATATAATTATATATATATCATAACGATACACCAAAAATCTTCGATAAATATATTTACTTCAGTCTGCAACATAGTGGCTGGTGAAAACATATTGATGAGCGGCGGCCCAAGCGAGGAACTACGGAAGGTGCAGGTGACAGGCGGCTCGACCTACATAGTATCGTTGCCCAAGAACTGGGTGGAACAGATGGGGCTACAGAAGGGGAGCGTCGTACGGATAAACCAGAAAGACGACCTCA
>CAZBUI010000229.1:0-2956 GCA_964495055.1 uncultured Candidatus Bathyarchaeia archaeon
ACAAGTATCACAAGTGGATCGGGCACCCTATGCAGAGCGTGAACATCATCGAGGGGGGCACGGTGAGCAACCAGGTGCCCGCCGTGTGCACCGTAACCGTGGACCGCCGCCTCATCATCGGTGAGACCGCCGACACGGTCGTCGCCGAGGTCACCGCAGACCTGGACGAGGCGGGGGAGGGGGACCCGGACTGGAGCTGGGAGATAGTCGCCCCCAAAGACGAGGAGGGCAAATGGGTCTACACGCCGGCCAACTACACGCCGCCGGAATCTGAGCTGGGCCAGGCTTTCATGGACGCCGTGCCGGCGGCGCTGGGCGTCGAGCCCGAGCTGTACGTGGAGTGGGCGGGCTGCACCGACGGACGGCTCTACAGGCAGGCAGGCATGCAGACCATAGGCTTCGGCCCCATAGGGTTCGGCGCCCACGGCCCCGACGAGTTCGTCCTCGTGGACAGCCTCGTCAAGACGGCCAAGGTCTACCTGGCCCTGGCGCTGAGGCTGGCAGAGGGCTGAACCGCTACTTGAGCGCCGCTATGGCCTCGACGAGGTTCATGGCGAGCCTCTGGTTGTCGGCCGTGTATATCCACGGCTCCATGAGCCACGTGGCGTCCGCGAAAGCCACCACGGTGCTGTTGCCCGACTCGATTACCGAGATGGTGGCGTAGACCCGCGACTGCTCCGTCACCGAGTCGTAGGTGCTGTACGACGCGTAGGCGGCGTCGGCGTCCGTCGAGCTTAGGTACGTGGACGTGAAGAAAACCAGCTCATCCAGGCCCTCCGTTATGAAAGTGTCCCTGAACTGGGTCACCTTGACGTTCCTGTAGAAGCCGTGATAGTTGACCATGTTGTAGAGGTAGCCCTTCCCGAAGTGGAGGCCCCACCGGTTGGCGAGGCTGTTGATGGCGCCCTGCATCACGCCGGTGTCTAGGAACTCGACGCTGGCGTCGCTGATGAACACCAGCATGCCGCCGCCCTCCACGAACTCCTTGACGGCGGTGTACTCCGCGTAGGTGTATGCTTTCGTCGGCGCTGCTATGAAGAGGCAGGTGGCGTTGCCCAGCGCCCCCTCGACGTTGCTCCACTCGCTGCCGTACCCCACGAACGAGCCGCGCTTGGCTAGCTCCGCGGAGAGGTAGTCTAGGATGTATGGGCTCACCCTGTTGCCGTGGCTCCTGTCCACCACCACCTGGCCGATGATCTTAGTCTCCTCGGTGACGTTTGCCTCGGGCTCCTCGACGCCGTTCTCCATGACCACGTCCCGGGGCATGTACAGGTAGTAGAGGGCCGGCGGCGGGTTGGCCTCGTTGAGCTCACCGATGCTGGGGTAGCGTAGGCTGGTGTTCACGTCGTTGTCCGTGACCCTTTCTACGAGGCTCTCCACGGTGTACGTCTCCACCCCCGCACGCTCGGCGGCGTAGCCTATGGCCGCCTGCCTGCCCCCTATCCCGTCGATGAGGCCCTGGCTCACGGCCTCGCCACCCAGGTAGACGCCGCCCTTCTTGAGCTCGCTCAAAGCCATCTTGAGCCTGGCTCCTCTGCCCTCGCTGACGGAGGAGGCGAAGCTGTCGAGGGCCTTGGTGATGTTGAACGGGAAGAGGGCGGGGCTGAAGCCCGTGATCTTCTGGGGGCCCGACTCGAAGGTGTACTCGCTGGGCACCAGGAACCCGGGGCCCACGCCTATGACGCCCACGTTGCCCACCATGGATGTGGGCTGGGCGTATATCTGCTCCGCCGTCACGGCCAGGTAGTAGCCGCCGCTGAGGGCCATGGAAGCCGAGGCGACGATGGGCTTCATCTCCCCCAGCTCCAGTAGGTCTAGGTAGACCTGCTCGACCAGATAGGCGGTGCCGCCGGGGCTGTCTATCTCCAGCACCACGGCCTTGACGCCGTCGTCCTCGATGGCCTCGCGGACCGCGGCGGCGAGGGTGCCAGCGTACTCCGCGTCCTCGATGACGCCCTGTATCTCTATGACGCCGATGACCTCCTTTTTCTTGGGCGCCGCCGGGTAGTCGGGCTCCCACATGAATATCGCCGCCATGGCCGCTATCATCACGAACGAGAACACCGCCAGCACCACGGCGGCCCGGTTCCTGTTAAGTCGCTCCATCTTCACCGCCAATACTGAGCCTCCGCTTTAATAGGTTATTCCCGGCGCCCGGTGAAACCGTCTCAACATCCTAGGATCAGCATCCTTTAAATTCAGGGCCCCCAAACATACGACATCCCTTATCACTAGTGATACGCGGTGGCCCTCGTCAGCGTCGTCATACCCGTCTACAAGAGTTCTGTACACCTGGAGCCTCTGCTGGAGGCTCTGCGCAGGGACGCTTACAAGGATAAAGAGGTGGTTGTGGTCGTGGACGCCCCGATGCCGGAGACCCTAGAGCTTGCGGAGAGGCACCCCGAGGCCACGTTCATGTTCAACGAGACGCGCGTCGGCAAGGTCAAGGCGCTGAACGACGCCGTTCCCCGCACCTGCGGCGAGTACCTGCTCTTCCTGGACGCCGACGTGGAGATACGTCAGGAAGGGTTCCTTGGGCGGGTCGTCGAGGCCTTGGACAGACACGAGCTGGTGGACATCAAGAAGCTCGTGATCAGCGACTCGCCGCTCGCCCGGCTGGTGAGCTACGACTACCTGAGCAGCAGCCTCACCAACCACATGTTCAGCAGGCTCTTGGGGCGGTGCCCCCAGCTCAACGGCGCAGCCTTCGCGGTGCGCCGCGGCACCCTCCAGCGCCTCGGCGGCTTCCCTGAGGCGATATGCGAGGACCTTGAGCTGGCGTTCAAGGCGTACAGCCTCGGCGTCGGCTACCGGTTCGCCGACGACATCGAGGTCCACAACGCGGTGGACCCGTCCCTCCGGCGGTGGGTGCAGCAGAGGCGTCGATGGGGCGTCGGGCTGGCTCACTGGGTCACGGGGCACATCGGCGCGCTGCTGGTTAACGCCGCCAGGAACC
>CAZBUI010000230.1:0-2947 GCA_964495055.1 uncultured Candidatus Bathyarchaeia archaeon
TCGCCGTCCACGATCATGACGGTCACGTCCTTCCCCGTCTCCATCCTGACGCGTCGAGCGATCTCTGTCGCCGTCTCCGTGCGCCTCCGAAGCGGCAGGCACACGTAGCTGTAGGGTAGGTTGCTGGCGTCTATGCCCCCCTCGGAGTAGTGCCTTAGGCTCTGCGCCAGGCCGGCGTACCATATCGTCGTCTGTTTGTGGGCGGCTCCCTCCGCCTCCGGGTAGCCTCTCAGGTTCTCCAAGGTTCTTTCTTTTAGCTTCGTCAGCCTGCCCAGCGGCCCCGCCCACAGCCTCCTCGTCCATGGCCCCGCGAGGAACCCTGCCACGAGGCCCGGCTGGACGCGGGACTCATCCACGAGGTTTCCCTGGGCGGTGGAGACGGCTTTCTCGCTCACCGCCAGTATGTCGCCGTCTCTAAGGTAGGGCTTCACCGCCTCGACGATCGCCTGCCCATAGTCTGTGCCCGGCCGCCAGTAACTGGTTCTAATTGGTTTGATCCGGATCCTCATCCCCGGTCATGCTAAGGTCTGTATCTACCCACGAGGTAGTCTTTGAGTTCCCCTATGGCTTGTACGGCTGGGCTGTCTTTAGCGTATTCCAGCGTGGGTACTCCCTTCATGTCGGCCATGCCGACGGCGGCGTCATAGGGCACCATGGCCATCACCGGCACCTCCATGGCCTCCATGTTCTCCTTGACGAACCTTCTCTCGGCGTCGTTGGCCACCTTGTTGCCCACGGCGAGCACCTCCCGGATCTGGATCTCCTCGGCGAGCCGGAGTATCCTCCGCATGGTGTCCATGGACTTCATACGTGGCTCCACCACCACCAGCATGGCGTCCATCCTCCTCGCCGTGCCCCTTCCCAGGTGCTCCAGGCCGGCTACCATGTCCATGATCAGCGCCTCGCCCCTCTGAATGAGGAGGTGCTGCACCAGGACCCTGAGCAAGGCGTTGGCGCCGCACATGCACCCGGTGCCGCCGCCCCTAACTGTGCCCATTACGAGGAGCTTTACGCCGCCCGGGGCGTTTACCCCGAACCTGTCCACGATGTCGTTCACGGTGGGCGCTATGTTGAAGACAGACGCGTACGCGTCCGAGGACACACCCGTCTTCTCCATGATGAGGGCGTCGTTCTCCGTCAGCGGCACTATGCCGTCGGCTACCTCGCTGGGGATTCCGAGGGCGTACGCGAGGTTATAGTTTGGGTCAGCGTCAACGGCCAGCACGTTGTACCCGTCGGATGCGAGGAGCCTGCACAGCGTGCTGGAGATGAAAGTCTTCCCGACGCCGCCCTTCCCCGCCACAGCTATCTTCACGGCAGTCACCTACCTGGGGTAACCCACCTTCACGGCTATCTCCTTGACGGACCGGTAGGCCGGGGAGTCTTCAGGCAGCTCCAACAGCGACCTGCCTTCTAGGTTATAATCACTTATCTGGGGGTCCGCGGCGACCCTGCCCAGGTACTCGAAGGGCTGTCTGCGGGCCTCCGCGTCGAGGCTCTCCGGGAACCTGTAGCCGCCCACGAGGTAATAGTTTTCGAACTCTATGTCGACCTCCTGCATTATCCTGTAGCTCCGCTCGGCGTTGTCGAAGCTCTTCTTGGAGGGGTCTAGAATGTTGAAGACGTCGCTCACCTTCTTGGTTATCCGCCTGTTGAGGTGCTCCACGCCCGCCGGAGAATCCACTATGACGTGCCTGTAGTTATCGGCCCACTTCTCCATGATCATGCCTAGGCTTCTGTCGGGTAGGCAGTAGCACCCCGGGATCCACTTGGTGCCGACGCCGAGGAAGTCGTAGTAGCCTCTGCCCTCGTACAGGCTTTCCTGGAAGAGGAAGGGCTCGATCTTGTCGGTGGGCGTCATCCCGGTCATCCGCGCCATTCTTCGCTCCTTGAGTATGTCGGACAACATCTCCGCTATCGACTTCTTGTTCTCCTCAGAGAGGTCTATCCCCAGCATCTCCGCGAGGCTCTGGTCGGGGTCGGAGTCCACGAGGAGCAGCGGCTCCACGCCTGACTCCCCGAGGAAACGCGAGAAGAGGGTTGTGAACGTGCTCTTCCCTGTCCCACCGCGGCCGGTTACGACGATTGTGTCACCCATGTTTTCCACCGAGTTGGCGCCCGTGAGCATGGTCTAGCCCGGGCGTCGCTCTGAGATACATGGAGGTGGCGGCTTTAAAACTAACCACCGCTGAGGGCAGGGAAGCGATCCTTGGATCCCCACCGCTGGCATTCATCCGGTGCCTGCCACCTTTTTTCTCTCATTAAAGTTATCCGCTGACCCGCCTTGTATGTTTTGATGGTTATGGGTAAGCTCATCATAACGGCCGCGGTAACGGGCGGGGAGCCTGTGAGCAGGGAGATGACGCCTTACGTGCCTACGACGGCGGAGGAGATCACGGAGGAGACGGTGCGGTGCTGGGAGGCTGGCGCGAGCATTGTGCATCTCCACGCCAAGGAGCCGGGGACGGGTAGGCCGGCGCCCGACCCCAACCCGCTGCTCAGACGGTACGTGGAGATGATACGAGACAGGTGCGACATCATCACCAACGTCACAACCGGCGGCGGGAGGCGGGCGACGGACGAGGCGCTGGACAGGATGATCGAGGAGCGGTGTGGGCTGGGCATGGAGATGATGTCCATGAACATGGGCACCGTCAACCACTGGACGCCGCCGTATCGCGGCGTGTTCATGAACGACGTGCCCCGGATAAAGAGGTGGGCGGGGTACATGAGGGACCACGGGGTGAAGCCGGAGCTGGAGGTCTACGACACGGGGATGATCAACACGGCGAAGATGCTGGCCGAGGACGGCGTGCTCGAGACGCCGCTGCACATCCAGTTCGTGATGATCGGGAGAACCGGGTTCAGCGCCACTCCCCGGATGCTCCAGTACTGCGTGGACCAGCTGCCGGAGGGCTGGACGTGGAGCGTGTGCGCGTTGGGCCGC
>CAZBUI010000231.1:0-2885 GCA_964495055.1 uncultured Candidatus Bathyarchaeia archaeon
AAGGGGATACCGCCTCCGAGAAGCTGGCCGCGGAGGCTGAGAGGATCCTCAGAGAAGCCGGAGGCCGCGTGACGCAGAACGCCCTCTGGGAGGCCCTCACGGAGGCCGGCCACAAGTACAGCCGGGACGCCGAGTACGTGCTCCGCAGCGACCCACGCTTCGCGTTCAGGGGCCTCAACGTCCACCTGGTGAAGGAGCCGGCGGAGTCATGACGCAGGCACGTCTCACCGCCCAGGCAGAGCAGCCCCGGGACCCGCTGGCCAGCGACATCGCGGCCTTCATCCGGGCGATCTGGAACCACCAGGAGGAGCAGATGCTCGGCCCCATCGCCATGGACGAGCTGCAGCGGCGCCTAGGATGGAGCCCCGACCGCTACGTCCGGGTGCTCAGGCTCGCCAGGGAGGGCCGGATCGACGGCGTCATCGAGAGCAGCCCGGGCCGCCTCGGCTACACCTGGGAGATCACCGCGGAGGACCTCAGGCGCTGCGCGGTCCGGGTGGCCAGGCTCAGGGAGGCCAGACATGCCCGACGATAGGCGCGTCGAGCCGCTCCCGGCCCCAGGCACCTGGTACCGCCTGCACCGAGTCGAGATGCCCCGGAGGCTCACAGACGGCCCCACGTGGAGAGAGGATCCATGGTGACGGGCAGGTGGGCCTCAGCGAAAAAGGAGGTGTACAACATCGTTCTGGTGGCCGCCGTAGACGACGGCAGGAGAGTCAGCAAGCTGGAGAAGCTGCTCTCCCGGTACGGGGACATCGAGGCCGACGTCAACATGAGGGCCAGCGACGGGAAGGGGCGCCGCCCCATCGCGGCCATAGTCTACCTGGTCACCACGGACGACCCCGCCACCCTCAGGAACGCGCTGGCCAACAACAAGCTCCCCGGGATCAGGCTGCACGTAGTCTAGCGTGCTCCACGTGGAGCATTGAATGGTTAAAGCTGCTCCTCGAGGAGGGCGTCGATGTCGCGGACTCGGTGAGGGTTCAGGGAGACGGTGCGCCCCTTCTTGTGGGGTATCAGGAGGCCTTCCCTGATCAGCTCGTCGATGGCCGCCTGGACCCGTTTCCCGTCCCTCCTGACCTGACGCCCCAGCCAGCCCACCAGGCTGTCCACGGGGAGGTACCGGGCTCCCCAGCAGCTGCGCCTCCGGAGCCTCCAGCACACCTCGGCCCTAATCTCCTCGGGGGTCATGTCACGGGGAGCCATAACGGTTCACTTGCTACACCTTTAAAGGTGACACGCTTATATACCTTCGTCCCCATGGTTGGTGCGGTGCGAAGGATGTCCTCACTCTACAGCGGAGAGCATAGCTCGGCCTTCCTCAAGGTGTTCGGCTCCAGCCCGCAGCTCAGGCTGCTGGACTTCTTCCTGGACAACCCCCGCAGCGACTTCTCCAGGCGGGAGATCATGGAGGCCATAGGCATGGCCAAGCGCACCCTCTACGAGTACCTGCCCGTTCTCCTGGAGGAGGGCGCCGTCAAGGTGACCCGGAGGATCGGGAGGGCTGAGCTGTACGCGCTGAACCTGGACTCACTCATAGTGCAGCGCCTCCTCGAGGTGGAGCGGGAGCTAACCCGGCCCCGGGAAGACCTCCCGGGGGAGGCCGAGGAAACGGAAGAACTCACGGCTCTCCAGAGATAAGGACTAGACGCTTCGAGGCGTCACGGCGGCTTCTACTACTCAGTCTCCTCTTGCTTCTCATCGGGCTGCTCCTCAGGGTGGAGCCTGGTGTACGCCTCATCCAGGACGGCCCTGAAGCGCGCGACGGCCCTGGCGGCCTCGTCGTCTCGGGGCGGCGCCTCAAGGCCCCAGTGCTCCACGTGGAGCACTCACACCCACCTCTAGGGGTTTTTATGTAGTGGGGGAAAAGGCGCCTCGATCTGGGCTGCCCGCGTCGGCGAAGAGTCGTGTCATCTCCCCCAGCACAGGGCCCCACACCCGGCGCGGCGCCCGGAGAGGAGAACCACACCGAGATGAAGACATCTAGCGCCAGGCTCAGCCTGGCATTGATAGGAATCCTTCTCACATCCGTCTTTTTTGCGCCGGTGGCCATGGCCGCCGACGCGCGGGTGTACATCCACGCGGTGAGCCCCAGCAAGAGCGGCTACGCGGTGGATGAGGCCGTGACGGTCAACGCCAAGATCAAGTGGGAGGACCTCACAGCCAACAAGACAATCGGGATCGCGCTGTGGAACAGCACAGACGCCCTGGAGCTCCTGGAGAGCTACACGATCCCGTACAACAAGAGCGGCACCCTCACACCCGACGGGACGTACCAGGGAAGCTGGTCGCCCAGCACGGAGCTCACCGAGGAGGTCGGCTCGAAGACCTACTACCTGAAGATCAACGGCACCGACGGCCTCACCATCGACAGCGAGTCCTTCGTGGTGCTGGTCGCCGAGGACCAGATCACGCTGAGCAGCGTCTGGCAGGACACCAACAACGACCGCGTCGTCGACAAGAACGAGCAGGTGACGTTCACCATCTACGTGAACTGGGCCTTCATCGAGACGACGGAGAGCCACAGCCTGTACGTGGACTGGGGCACCGGCACCGACGAGCTGCTCACCACGGTCAGCGTCACGGCGGGCAGCGGCAGCAGCACGGCCACGGCGAACAAGGGCTTCGACGCCACAGGCGCCAAGACGATCACCTTCAAGCTGAAGGACAGCACCGGCACCGTGGTCAAGACAAGCGTCTGCAGCATCAACGTGGGCGCCGGAGCCGCGACGACAACGACCCCAACGACGACCGCCCCGTCCGCCGGCATCGTGGGCATGATCACGGCCAACTGGCAGATCGCCGCCATAGTCGCCTGCGCGGCCATCGTGGGCGTCGTTCTGTACAACAAGAAGAGCCCCAGCAAGCGCCGCAGGTAGGAGGCC
>CAZBUI010000232.1:0-2883 GCA_964495055.1 uncultured Candidatus Bathyarchaeia archaeon
GTGGAGGCAGAGGAAGACGGCGTGGCGCTCATCGACGCCACCGATTTCTTCCTCAGGGACGCCAAGCAGGTGGTTCAGCGCCTCAAAGAAAGGGAGCAGGGCGAGTACGAGCTGGACCCAAAACGTTCAGCCATATACCTGCCGGCCACGAGGAACTTCCCCAAAAACACCGAGATAGAGGCCATACTCACCTACCAGGGCAAGGAACCCGGCGACTGGCTCAAGACCGTGGCGCCCGAACCAGAGAACATCACCGTGAGGCAGCATCACAGCCTCATCGAGCTCCCCGACGACGGCTACACCCCCCGCAGATTCGACATAAGGAGCAGCTACTCCCCGGTGACCTTCACGGACTACGCCGCCCCGGTCACCGAGCCCATGGAGAAACACTACATACGCAGGCACAGGCTCAAGAAGAAAAACCCGTGCGCCGAGGTGAGCGACCCCGTCGAGCCCATCGTCTACTACGTGGACCCCGGCGTACCCGAGCCCATAAGGTCGGCGCTCATAGAGGGAGCGGCGTGGTGGAACATCGCCTTCGAGCACATCGGCTACAGGGACGCCTTCAGGGTGGAGACGCTGCCAGACGGCGTCGACCCCATGGACGTCAGGTACAACGTGATCAACTGGGTTCACCGAAGCACCAGGGGGTACAGCTACGGCACGACGGTCACCGACCCAAGGACAGGCGAGATAATCAAGGGAAACGTGAGCCTGGGCAGCCTCAGAATAAGGCAGGACTTCCTGATAGCCATGGGCCTCATGGGTGAGTACACCGAGGACGGGGACAACACCTCAGAGGCCCTCGAGATGGCGCTGGCCCGGATAAGGCAGCTCAGCGTCCACGAGGTGGGGCACACCCTGGGCCTCGGGCACAACTACGCCAGCAACATCAACGACAGGTCCAGCGTCATGGACTACCCCGCCATGTGGGTGAAGGAGAGAGACGGGAGACTCGACCTCAGCGAGGCCTACGAGACGGGGGTAGGCGAGTGGGACCTTGTGAGCATCGAGTATGGCTACCAGGACTACCCACCGGGCACGGACGAGGACCCGGAACTGGACAGGGTGCTGAACGACGCCTTCAGCCGCGGGCTCCTGTTCCAGCCCAGCAGGGACGCGGGGCCGGGAAGCGCCAGCCCCTACGCGGCGTACTGGATAAACGGGGTGGACCCGGTGGAGGAGCTCCACAGGGTTATGAAGGTCAGACGCGTCGCCCTGGAAAGCTTCGGAGAGCACAGGATCAGGGTCGGCGCGCCTTTGGCCTACCTCGAGGAGCCCCTGGTGACCACGTACCTGTTCCACAGGTTCCAGCTGGAGTCGACGGCCAGCGTCATCGGCGGCCTCTACTACCATTACAAAGTCAGGGGCGACGTGCAGGAGCATCAGCGAGTGGTGCCCGCCGACGTGCAGAAACGGGGGCTGGAAGCACTGCTCGAGACGATCACTCCCCAGGCGCTGGCGCTGCCAGACGGACTGCGTGATCTGATGCCCCCGCGCCCCCAGCACCTGGCCCAGTCACGGGAGCTGTTCCCCGGACGAACCGGGGTCACCTTCGATCCCATGGCGGCAGCCGAGACCGCCGCAGGCTTGACCATCGGCGTCATACTGCACCCTGAACGCGCGGCACGCCTGGTGGAGTACCACTCACGCGACCCCGGCCTACCCGGGCTGGGAGACGTGATGGACAGGCTCTTCGAGGCCACCTGTCTGACGGCGCACGAGGACTGTTACCACCAGGAGCTGCAGCGCGTAGTGAACAACGTTGTGCTCTACCACATGGTTGAGCTCGTGAAGAACAGCGAAGCCCCGGCCACGGCTCGAAGCCTCGCCTACCTCAAGCTGCTGCGGCTCAACGAGAGGGTCTGCGAGACGGAGACCGAGGACGAGGCGCAGCTATCCCAGCACCTCTACCTCGGCGCCATACTGGAGCAGCTGGAGGAAGACCCCGAGGCACTGAGCCTAACGCCCCCCGCCGAGCCCCCCATGGGTCCCCCCATCTAACCCCACACAGCGCCCACCCCTTTATCCCGGTTTTTATAACACCGTATTCCTGAAACTGATGTTCACCATGAGCGTCAGACAGAGGCCCCCACGCGGCGAGGTAAGGTCTCTCTATGGGGCGACCAAGGGCTTCGGCCTGTTGCCTGGGCGCTACACCTACATAATCGACAAAAGTGGGGCGGTGAGGCACGTGTTCACCAGCGAGACGAACATGCGGAGACATGTGGACGAGGCGCTGAGGATACTACGGGAGATCACGGATTAACGGTTCACGTCTAGGCTGCGAGCCGAGGGCACAGTCGCCCAAATACTTACAACAGATACATAGGACGAGAAAATAGCTTCAAACCATAGGCTTGGAACAGATTAAAGGCAAGCCCCTGTGGATACTAATGACGGGTTAATACCGGGATTCGACAATCTCTAAAAAACCTAAGGACGGGCCATAAACACGGAGGGGGCTACCTCATGCTGGGGTACCTGAGGTACGTGTATGCTAAGAGAGGCGTCATAGCGGTCGCGACCACATACTACCTGGTCCTCGTCACGTTCCTGACGGCCTACGTACACCCAACCCGAGCCGTGACCGTGACCATAGACGACTACAACGAGGCAGATGTGGAGCTGACCTTCATGCTCCTCAGCCTACCCGCGGCCGCCCAGTTCATCCTTGACAGCTTGAAGAAGCATCCCCAGGAAACATCTGCCGCGAACAAAACCGAGCCACCAGTGATACCCGGCATAAATAAAGTTGCATCGACCCCCGACCCAAGCTACAGCGGCCTGCTCACCACCATGAACGCAGATATTTCAGACGCGTAATCACTCCGTGTCTAGGGTCCTGACATAGTTACGTATCAACGGGTAAACCACACCAGT
>CAZBUI010000233.1:0-2863 GCA_964495055.1 uncultured Candidatus Bathyarchaeia archaeon
GGTTACTACCAGACGCCCCGCAGGGTCAATGTGCAGACCATCGCCGACAGGGTGAGGGTGCCCCGCACCACACTTCAGGAACACCTGAACAAGGCCGAGAACAAGCTCATCTCATCGATAATCCCCCAGATACAGCTCTACGCACGCAAGACAAGGTCCAGGTAGCCGCTAACTGGTCAGGGTCGGTTCTCGTAACCTTAACTGGGTTACATTTTACACGATGTTTTAGGTAAATAGCGAGGTAGTTTTTTACTCAAATTTTTTTGATAAAAACATTTTTCATCGAATGTTAAAACCAAGGTATTTGATGGACGCAGCCCGGATACAGGACATATCCAATGCGCTCTCGGATGAGATGAGAGTCAGAATACTTGAGGCGCTCCTCCCGCGGAAGCCTCTCCGATACACCGAGATAATGAAAGAACTCGGCCTAGACGTGGTGGCCGACTCAAGCAAGTTCGCGTACCACATGGGTATACTCTGTGATGCAGGTCTCGCCGAGAAACGAGGCGAACATTACGCCGTCACTCACGGCGGGAGAGAGCTTATGGTCTCCTTCATGAAAGCCTCGGAGGACTGGCAGGAGTACAGGTACAGGGACACCCTCATGGGCCTTACTGGGAGGGACGTGGTGACGAAGATGTGGAGCAGCACGTTCCTGCTGTCGAGCCCGTCTTTGATATTCTACTCCATCGCCAGCTGGGGGACATATCCCTCCACGTTAGACGTGGTTATGCTGGTCTCAGGTATCCTGCTCCTTGTGACGGGAGGATACGGGTACTACAAGGTGAGCGACGACTTCTCCGACATCAAGCTTGAAAGGTTTATCCAGAACGCTTCGCGCATGCTCGGTGGGAACGGGAAAGCCATGAGCCTTATACAGGCTTTGGCTGGTTTAGGCATCATAACCCTCTCAATAATCCTGTTCTTCATAGAAAACGGCACCTTAGGATATTCCGGGTTCACCTTGCTGCTCGCAGGGGGAGCCGTTCTCTCGCTGGCTCTTGGCGTGCACCTGAGTTCAAGTCTTTCAGACTGGTGGGAGACATACAAAACCGGGGGGACGGTGCATGACTACTCCGTAGAGATCGACAGGGTCTACTATCTTCTCATGGCAGTTCTCTTGGTCAGCGGATTCTTGATGATCGCCGGTGGACACCTGGGCGGAGGCGCCGGCGTCTTCGGGGCAACCGTGGGTATCTGGAGCGACTACAGCCGCTACAGCAAGTCGTTGAAACGAAACCCATAGCGCTGTTCACCGAGACAATAATATTCATCCTGATGGTAAGTGAACCGGAGAAGGAGGTAACATGGACAGCATACAACTCTACGTCGAGGACAGCTATCTCAGGGAGTTCGACGCCACCGTCATCAGGACAGGCCCCCGGTTCGTGGTCCTTGATAGGACCGCCTTCTACCCTGAGGGGGGAGGGCAGCCCAGCGACACAGGGACTATGAAGGCAGGCGGAGAGACGTTTAAAGTTGTTAAGGTGATGAAACGGGGGAACCAGATCTTCCATTACCTGGATGGAAACATCCCTAAGGGAACCGAGGTACATGGAGTCATTGACTGGAAGCCTCGTTTCTGGAACATGAGGCGCCACAGTGGGGAGCACCTCCTCACAGGTCTCTTTGAGGCAGCAGGTAGTGGACACAAGGTCTTCAGCAGTTTCACTCAGCTTGATTTCAAGCCCTCGGAGCTGGATGAGGAGACTGTGAGGCGGGTTGCAGAGAAGTTTGACAGCATCATCGACATGGATATTCCCATACGCATCTACTACACCAACAGAGAGGAGTTAGATGTGGGTGACGATACGAGGAAACGTTCTTTCCTCGAAAAAATCCCCGGAAACGTACAGAAGCTTAGGATGGTGGAGATTGGAGATTATGCTCTGACTTTCTGCATGGGCACCCACGTCAAGAGCACCGGGGAGATAGGGAGGCTTAAGAGCATCAGGCTGGAGCCCAAGAAGAAGCGCCGCAAGATAGTGTACTTCGAGCTCTAGCCCTGTCTCCTGCTGTAAAGGGTCCACGCCGCGCCAAGGAGCGCCACCGCGCCGACCACAACGATGTACGATGTCCAGTATGACAGGTCGCCGCCCCCGTCTTCTGTGGACTCCTCCGGTGGCTGCCACTCGATGGACGGCTGGTCCCCGAGGTATCTGTCAAGTTCGAACCTGAACAAGTAGCCGTCTTCGTCGCTAGCCTTTGTCGATTGGTATGCGTCCTCCGATACCAGTATGTCTCCGGATGACACGTGGGCGGTAATGTATAGGAAGCCGTCTTCGTACAGTATCGACCACGGGAGCTCCATGTTGCTGCCTCCGAGGTAGCTGGAGAACAGCGGGCTCCCATCCGGGTCCAGCATGATTATGTAGATGTCGACGCCGGTGTTCTTTGTCTCCTGGAACGCGTTTAATACGGGGAAGTCATCCGAGTCAGCGATGCCGGTGAGTATGATGTTGTCTTCCTCGTCGACGCAGACGCGGTGAAGGGTGTCCCAGCCAGCGTAGCCGAGGAAGGTGCTGAAGACTAGCTCTGCTCCTTCCGGCGAGAACTTGGTGACGAGGCTGTCTACCTCTACCCCGCTGTACTCGGGCTGCACAGCGTTGGCGGTCGGGAAGTCGCTCGACCAGGTCCTCCCCGACAGTATTATACAGCCCTCGGAGTCGACCTCCATGCCGAAGCAGTCCTCCATCTCCGAGCCGCCTAGGAATGTGGCGTACTCCAGCTGCCCCGCCTCGCTGAACCGTACTAGGAAGATGTCCCTCTCCGAGCCGGTTATCGTGCCCTGGAACGCGTCCCCCGTCACCGGGAAGTCGGTGCTCTGAGTCCAACCCGATATGTAGATGTCGCCGTCCGG
>CAZBUI010000234.1:0-2844 GCA_964495055.1 uncultured Candidatus Bathyarchaeia archaeon
GGTGTTCTCCTTGTCCCGGGCCTGGTCGTAGTAGCCGTCGTAGTGGATGGTGTGCCCCCTCATCTCCAGGGGGGCCTCCTCGCCCAGGTCTATGGCCAGCTGCCTGACGTAGGCGATGTCCTCGGGGCTGTCGGTGATTACCGTCGCCTTGGCTGGCTTGCATAACTCGAGGAACCTGGCGACTTGTTCCTCGACTTTTGGGTTCTTGAGCGCCTTGAGCTTCCTCAGGCTCTCGTCGTCCATGAACCTCGCCAATGAAACTGACACTTAGATGCCTCTTCTAGTGTTGAAGGAGGCGCGTATTAGGCTTATCGGTTTTAACCTGAGGCAACCTCTCTCTCCTCGGGCGGCTTAACGTTCCTGAACGTCACCCAGAGGAGCACGTCGTAGAGTCCCTTGATCGCCCCCGCCAAGAGGAAAGGCAGTGAGAGGCCTACGAACTGCATTATGTAGCCGGCTATGCTGGGCCCGACGGCCAGGGTGAAGCTCCGCGGCAGGTTTATGAGTCCCTGGACGCGGCTACGCTCCTCGGGCTTCACTATGGCCATCGTGTAGGACTGCCTTGTGGGTACATCCATCTGGCTCAACAGGCTGCGCCCCAGGTACAAGGAGAGGGATGTCGGCAGGTTAGGCATGTAGGGCACTAGGGCCATCATGACGTTGGCTGGGAGGTGGCTGTAAACCATAGTGTTTATGAGGCCGATTCTCTCGCTTATCAGGGCGGCGAGCATGTAGCTCGCCGCGGCGAGGAGGCTAGAAGCCGAGAAGATGGCGCCGATGACTTCCATCCCCAGCCCGAACCGCTCGAAGAACCAGTAAGCGACGAGGCTATGGGTTACAAAGGATCCCCCCAGAGCGTCCATGCTGAAAAGCACCGATAGGAGCACCACGTACCTCTTGGTCTCGGGGCTCAGTGGCGCCTGCTCTTCGTGCTCCACCTCGATCTCAGCCTCCTCACCCAGCAGTGAGTACAGGGACACCACGGCGATGTTGAGGAGCGCATACACCCCGAACATAAGGCGGTATGAGGAGGGCTCGGTGAACCCCCAGCCCTGCAGGATCACCACGAAGCCGGTGAAGAGGGAGCCCACGGCTGTCGCCACCGAGCCCACCGTACTGCGGATCGCGTAAAGCCTCGTCCGCCTATCGTCGGCGCAGCTCTGAGCGAGTATGACTCTCTCAAGCATCTGCGCGGCCCCGAAGCCGCCCCTGTACCCTAAGGAGGAAACCACGGCCACTGCGACGAGGAGAGGAGGATAAGAGGAGACGAAATACACGGAGCCAGCCGCAGCCGAGAGCAGCCCGAAGAAGACGAGCATCCTTCTCCGTCCAACCCTGTCCGCCAGGAAGCCTGCGACCAGGTTGAACAGGGTCGACACGGTGAGGCCGCCGGTGAGCACGAGGCCGATCTGCCACAGCGGCAGCCCAAGGGACTTGAGGTAGACCGCGAAGAAGATGCTGACGAAGCTGGCCGCGAAGGACTGCATCGGCCTCACCGCGAGGAGCAGCTTGCCGTTCCTGTCCACCCAGTCAAGCATGGACAATCATAACACGCAACAAAGACATAACTTTAACCTCGAAGATTACACTATAAGCAACTTTGCCGCTTGGATCGTAGCCACCTAACCCCCGTTATTAATCACTCGCTCAAGGTAACTGTTATAGCCTCTTCTTCCCTCAAGTGAAGCATGTCAGAAAACGGTAAACTATCCAAGTTCTGGATACAGGAGCTCACCCGTCCCGCTTTCGAGGACTGGCTCGAGAACGAGCCTGAGCCCGTCGTCATTATTGGCATCGGAGCAATAGAGCAGCACGGGCTGCACCTGCCATTGGGCACCGACAGCCTCGGCTGCCGGGAGTTCATCCACGAGGTGGCGAGCCGCACCAACAGCGTCTGCATCCACCCGTGCTGGCCCGGGTTCAGCCCCCACCACATGTCGTTCCCAGGCACTGTGACCTTCAGCAGCGAGACGTTGATGGGCGTGCTCATGGACACCATCGGGAGCTTCGCCCACCACGGCGTCAAGCGCTTCGTGTTGGTGAACCACCACGGGGGCAACACCCAGACCATGAACCTCGCCGCCCAGCTGGCCAAACGAGAGTACAACGTAATGGTAGCCACACCCGAAGGCCCAAGGGAGACGGAGCTCGCCAAGAAGATACGGGAGCGCATGCAGAGGTACCTGGAGGTCCATAGCGGCCCCAGGGAGACGGCTTACGCCCTCCACTACTTCCCCGAGCTGGTGGAGATGTGGAGGCTGGAGGACTGGGAGAGCGGCGTCGTCATCTCCGACAGGCTCCGCGAGTTCATGGACCCGGACAGGGAGGACTACGAGCTGGTGAGTCAGGTCTTCAACGCCTGCCTGGGCCCCGACACCGAGGACATAACGCGGAACGGCCAGTACGCCACCACGGACCCGAGGACCGCCGACCCCGGGGAGGCGGAGGCCAGGATGGCGGAGGCCGTCGGGTTCATGGTGGAGTTCATCGAGGTCTGGAAGAGCATCCCCGTCCCCAAGTGCTTCCTCGACTAGCCCCTATTCTTTTTCAGTTTCTCTGCTTCGCCCGGCTTCATGTGGACGGTGTGTTTTTCGCCCGGGTATTTAGCCGAGCGCACGTCCCCCCGGTACTCGGTGAGGGCTTTGGTTATGACGGTGTTGAGGTCGGCGTATGGGTGGGCGAAGGGCGGGGCCTCGTCGTATACGCCCAGCAGGTCGTGGAGCACCAGCACCTGGCCGTCGCACATGGGGCCCGAGCCTATGCCTATTGTGGGCATCTCCACGGAGTTGGTTATCGCTTCGGCTGCTTCGGCTTTTAAGAATACGAGGACCACCGAGAACGCCC
>CAZBUI010000235.1:0-2842 GCA_964495055.1 uncultured Candidatus Bathyarchaeia archaeon
TTGCCTGGAGATGCTGGTGGATGTGCATGGGGACGACGCGTCGGTGGCGTTGTACCCTACGGCGGCCATGCAGATCAGCGTGGAGAACGCCTCAAACCCGTGACCTGCTGCAGGTCGTATCTGTTTTCATGGGCGTGCGAAGGCTCTTTTGACGGCGTCTAGGCCGTCGCCGAGTACGTTGATGCCGTCTTTTTGGCCTATGCCAGACTCGTGGGCCCACCTGATGTGGTCCACCTCGCCCGGATCGAAGCCCATGGCTCTGGCCGCGGTGGCGTCTGCGGCTACGGGGTCCGTGGAGGCTATTACGGTGTTCATCTGGACTGGCTTTCCGTGGACTGGGCCCCTCCCCTCCATGGCGACGAAGCCGTCGATGACAGTGAGTGCGGGGGGCAGGGTGAGGACGACGTCGTGTATGACTTTGTGCATGCCGTACAAGTGGTACCGGGCCTTCCATTTGGTGGTGAGCATACCGAACATGTTCTTCATGCCGAGGGTGACTTTGGTGCCGGTGTGGGTCTTGAGCTTGGCGGCCGAGACTATGGCGGAGTCCGTGGCCATCCTGGCAACCTTGATGGTGCTGAGGGTTTTTCCGTTTTTAACGGGAAGCTCTACCTTGTCGTCGAGGTGCCGCATGTTGACGAAGGGGACGCCGACCCTGTCCAGCATCTCCTTCATGCCGCTGGCGACGACGGCCTTGTCGGCGTCGGTCATCTGGGCGTCCGACTCGACTACGATGGCCTCCTTGCCTAGACCGTGAACCCTGTTGATTATGGCCTCAACGACCAAGGGGTCCGTGGTAGCTCCGGTAGCCCAGTTCTTGGTGGTTATGAAGTTCACTTTGACGAGGACCCGGCTCCACGGCTCCAGAGCCTCCCTGTACGGGACTAGATCCAGGGCCCTGCAGACGGTTTCGAGGCTCCTCTCACCCTTGACGACGGCTGCCTTGGACATCTCAGCGATAGTGAGGAAATGAACCCATATAATGGCTTAGGGTGCAGCCTGGACATGGCCCTCGCTGTACGTGTCCCGCGGCGCATCACACGCGTGTGGCTCAGCTCTCGCGCGGGGTCCAGACGTAGTAATCGTCTTCCAGGCGCGCCAGAAGGTACTCGGCGTCCTCGTCGATTACAAGGTAAACAATCCTCCGCCGCATGGCGAGGATCCTGAACCCGCTGTAGTTGATCTCGTTGGCTTCGTCCAGCCCTTCTTTGTCGGTCTTCTCGACTATGGTGCACCCGTTCGCCTTGAGGTCGTTGATTGCTTGCTCCATGGACCATGGGCCCTTGACCCACCTGGGCTGCTTGGTGATCGGTGGCTGGTCTTCCCCCGTTGGGAATGGGTTTTCAGGGCTGTTGGGGTCGAACGCGAGCGACATTCCCGGGCTAGTCATCAGATAGAAGAGTGTGGCGGCGAAGACGGCTATGCAGAGCATCAGGACTATCGCGGCCCCGACGCTTGAGTTAGCCTTCCTTCCACTGACTTGAGCCATCCCATTGATTGCGTGCAGTCAATGGGTATTAGGGATTCCGGAGACGAGATTCTGATTGGAATACAGAGACTGAGATATGGATCTCTATTTGATTTCCCTGATGAGCTTGGGAAAAGATAATCGTCGATTCATTTTCTCGTCTTTACCCATCTGGCGTAGCTAGCGAAGCCCGCGAGGCTGCTGTATATGTGTCTCTTGGCCTCCGGGTTCTTGGACACGAGCTTCTGGGCCTCCCCGTCGGAGTCCAGCACCATGTTGTACATGTCTGTGAGGTTCATGCCTTCATCGACGCCTTCGGATGCGATCCTCGCCCATAGCTCTACCTGCTCCCTGAAGCCTCTGAGCCACCTAGCTGCGTCGCCGTGGAACCCGAAGTGGCCAATGCAGATGGTTTCAGGGCTTAGGGCTTCCAGTTTTTTCAGGCTCTCGGCTGCCTGCACGGGGTTGTAGGGGGCCGGGCTGGCCGGGATCACGGCCCCCAGGTTGTCTGGGGTGTGCCCCGCGGCGTCCCCGGCGAAGAGGATCCTGCCACGGGGCTCGTAGTAGCTTTGGCTGTGGGTGGAGTGGCCTGGCGTGTGGATGACCTGAAGCTGGACTCCTCCCAGGTCCAGCCTCTCCCCGTCGCAGGACGCGTTCACCTTGTCTCTGGGGATGCCGCGTACCTCGCCATACAACTCCACCCTGTCTCCGAAGGCCTCCCGGGCGGCGGCCACTATCTTGGTGGGGTCAACCAAGTGTTTGACGCCTCTGGGGTGGCAGTGCACAGTTGCGCCGGGGCAGCGCTCCAGCAACACCCAGCAGCCGGCGGCGTGGTCCAGGTGTACGTGGGTCAAGGCTATCGTCGAGACGTCCTCAACGCCCAGCCGGTCCAGCGCCTCGATGACGCCCGGCGCCTGGCTCGCTGGCCCGGGGTCGATGACCGCTACCCTCTCGCCTGCGACGACGTACGTGCCCAGCACCCCGGTCCTGCCGTGGAACGGGGCGTCTATCATGTGGACACCCCCTGAGACCCTTTTGGTTGACATCGGTGTGAAAGCCGCGGAGGGCTCTAAAAAGCGTTTATCGGCTCCTCAAGAAGAAGGTGAAGCGTACTGCGGATGCAGAGTTACTGCGTGCCCTTGTTGTCCAGCTCAGCGCATTTTGGGCATGGCTGAACGTGGGAAGGCTTGTTCTTGAAGACTAGCACGGTCTCCTCTCCTCTTCTGGGGTAGTCTGGGCACTCTTTGTGCCAGTGGTAGTATTCGTCTCGATCAGACTTTTCTCTGTGAACCCTTTTCACGTATTCGACCATTAAGTATGTTAACCGAGTGATCGCTTATAACCTGATGTGCAAGCTCCTGAACCGTCGGGAGA
>CAZBUI010000236.1:0-2778 GCA_964495055.1 uncultured Candidatus Bathyarchaeia archaeon
CTGGAGGGTGGGCCCAATCATAGCGGTGACCATTCTGGGGGCCTACAGCGCCCAGTTCATACCCACCGTGCTCAACAATGCCGTGTGGATAGCCCTCGGGAGGGGCCTCTTCTTCGAGCAGATGATGCCGCTGTACGGTGCCTCGTATCTGCTGGGCGGGGCGGCTACCATGTTCTACCTGAACCGCGTGGGGGACATGGAGGAGCTGACGGATTACCTCCGAAGGTGGCTGGGGGAGAGCCCCTTGACGAGGGGCGTTTTCGACGTTGACTAGCTTACGCGTCTCCCGGCTTCCACAAGCATGGGGAGCTTGTGGCCCTTGTTCGCCTGTGTGACGGTTACTAGGTCGTAGACCCTGAAGCCCAGGCGTTTCAGGTATTCTTCCAGCAGGTAGAGGGCCCTAGCGGCGCCGTTGCCGCTTCCCCCGGCGGCGGCGACGCCCACCGACGTCTTGTCTTTGTATCTGGTGAAGTCGTGGTGGGTCTCGCATCGTCTGAGCCTGTCGAGGAACGTCTTTCCGGACTCGCTTATGTCCCACCAGTAGACGGGCGTTGCGAAAAGCAGGACATCAGCGTCGTCTATCTTCTCCCGTATGGTCTGGAACTCATCTTCTAGGATGCAGGTGCCTTCCCGTCTGCACTTGCCCCATCCGCCATCGCATGCCTTGCACTTCTTTATGACGTGGTCGTTTAGGTGGACCAGCTCTGTCTCGTGCCCCGCCGACGCGGCTCCCTCCAGGAACCTCTTGGTGGTGGTCGCGGTCAAGCCGTCCGTGTTTGGGCTTGACTGTATGGCTAGAACCTTCATGTGGATCACCGAGACCTTTGGGGCCGCGGGGTAAAAGGGTATGCACCTTACCCGAAGAACAGGTCCAGCGTGGTGCTCCGCCCGGTCTTGGCATAGCCTTTGTTCATCTTGTCTACGGCGTTCATTACTCTGCTCTGGCTGAAGCTGTGCTCCCCGCAGAGGAACCCGATTATGGCGGCGGTGTCCGGCTTACTCCACTCCAGCGTGTAGTCGTCTGTGGTCCGCGGGTGTTTGAATAGCTCCCTTATCTCCTCGATGGGGTGTGGGAACTCCGGGTTCTTGATGTGGGGCAGTGCGTCTTCGAGGGTCCCGTGTTCCTTTATGAGCTTCAGCGCTGTCTTGGGGCCCACGCCTTTGATGCCGTCCGGGTTGTAGTCGGTGCCCACGAGTATGCCTACGTCTATGAGCTGGTCTCTGGACAGCTCCAGGCTGCGGGTCACCTTCTCTAATTCTAGGAGCTCGGGCTCTATCTTTATGTAGACGTTTTTCCGGGGCAGCTTGCGGCGGCCCGTTATGGAGAGGTTCCTTATGAGGCGCGGGGCGCCGTACAGCAGGGAGTCGAAGTCCTGGCTGGCGGCTCCCCATGCGTCGCCTTTCGCGGCCATGTAGGCGGTCTGGGCTTCTCCCTCACCGGGCGCCTGGACCCAGGGCACGCCCATGTGGGTTAGCAGGGTCTTGGCGTCTTCCACTATGTCCGTGGTGGCGAGGACGGCTTGCTGGCCGTAGCGGCGGGCCTTCTCTGCATCGCCTTCCCTGACCGCCTTCTCGTATTTCTTCGTGGCCTCTCTACGGGTCTCGCGTCTCTGCCTTATCACCGTGGATTTGAACCTGTGGGGGTGGCCGTCGAAGACGTAGACGATCTTGACGCCCGCCTCCATGAGGTTGCTGTTCCTGTAGAGCAGGCCGCTGAGGTGGCTGGTGATCCTCCCGTGGTGATCCTTGAGGGGTTCTCCGCCTCGGCCTCTAATAATGGATAGAAACTGGTAGAGTATGTTGTTTCCGTCGAAGGCCACGGCGCGTCCCGCGAGCTCGTCTATGGCGATGTTCCGGGGCTCCACGAGGTCCCCCAGCTTGACGCCCAAGACGCCGCCTCCTACGCCAACTCAATTCGTTTCTTGCCTCTCGGCAGGGGGTACACCTTGACGAGGCCCTGGATCTCCATCTTCATGAGTATGTGTTCGAGGTCGTTCTCACTTAGATCGCTGAACCGTTTCTTGATGTTCTTGTGTAGCTGGTCGAACTTGAGGGCCCCGTTCCTTTTTAGGGTGTCCACGATGACCGAGGGAAGTAGATTCCACTGCATCTTTCTTACCTACGCTATGTCTATGGGCGGCTTACCCGACTCCTGGAACCGCGTCTGGGTGTCCCTGTACCATTTCTCCATCTGGGGTGTTATGCTCGGCCTTATATCCGACATGGCAGCCTCGAAGTCCGCGAAGCCCACCGAGGAGACCTTGGTGTCGCGTCTCAGGGCGTAGAGCCCGGCCTCCCGCACCACGGAGTCTATGTCTGCCCCGGAGTATCCGTCCATGCGTTTGGCCAGGTCCTCCAGGTTCACGGTTTCGTCCAGAGGCATGTCCTTGGTCTTTATCTCCAGTATGCGGAGCCTAGCCTTCATGTCCGGCGGCGGCACGTAGACCCTCCTGTCGAACCTCCCCGGCCTGAGGACGGCGGGGTCTATGATGTCGGGCCTGTTGGTGGCGGCCAGTACGACTACATTCTGGAGGCTGATGAGGCCGTCGATCTCGGTGAGGAGCTGGCTTATGACGCGCTCCGTTACCCTGCTGTCACTGGCGCTGCCCCTGGACGGGACCAGTGCGTCGAACTCGTCGAAGAAGATTATGCTGGGCGCCGCCATGCGGGCCTTCCTGAATATCTCCCTTATGGCTTTCTCGGACTCGCCCACCCACTTGCTGAATATCTCGGGGCCCCTCACGCTTATGAAGTTGGCCTCGCTCTCCGTGGCCACGG
>CAZBUI010000237.1:0-2746 GCA_964495055.1 uncultured Candidatus Bathyarchaeia archaeon
GAAAAACGCAGCCACAAGCATCCTCCCATAGGTCTCTGATACGGTGTATCCATACCAGTTCAAACCAATGCTACCAAGCATTAACAAGACAAGATAGATGATTAATTCTCTAGGCATCTTTTCCGGGTGATGAACCGGCTTCTTCTCCGTCAAAACACGGTACCATAAATCATAGCCTAGGAACACCAGCATCGGGATCAATGTAATTGATTGTCTTATCTGATTCTGGGATGCAAGATGGGCGATGAACAGGAATGTAAAAGGTATTAACTGAGCACTGAACACATATTTTAGCCGCAGCTCTTGTTCCGATTTTTCATAAGCACGAAAAATGTACACAATCACTAAGAGTAAGTAGAAGATCAACCCGAATCCCAGCACCAGCGTATCTAGAAGTGAAGCCATTGACGAATAGTAGATGTTCGCGCAGATATAAACTCGATTAACCTGTGTACTTAATCATAGAAATCACTTATTATCTGAAGCACTTGTTCTCGATTGTTCGTTGAAAAAACAAACGGTCTACCAGAATCGAAACGAAGTCTAACGGCCTCACCCAAGGAGGGCAAGAAAGCCAGAGACCCATCACCACCATACCGAACACCCATGCCAGTGTAGACGGATAGAGTGGCGTCGACTGGTTCACATGACTTTATGTCAGCCAGTTTAATTCTCTTGGATATTACCCCAAACGAAGTAGCCAGATGGGTTGAATCTATTACTAATAACCGCTTAAAGCGCGTGCATTTTGAACGTTTTAGTGGAAAAGAGGAGCTACCCGGCTCCCCTCAGCCTGAACAGCTCCTCCGCGGCGAGGCGCGCGGCGACTGCGCAGACACCCGGACACTTGTCCAGCCCGCCGTTCTCGTACCACCACTCGGCGTCCTCATCTTTGAAGAAGTCGATGCTTCTCCCGAAGAGCTGCTCCTGTATCTCGAAGCACTTGACGGCCCCGTACCTCTCCCTGAAACCGTCGAAGACCTTGGAGGTAGCCTCCATGGTGGCCACGTAGCCGCCAAAGTCATTGAGGCTCTCCGTGCCCATCTCCAGCCCCACGGCCATCAAGGCGCCTATGAGGGCGCCGCAGGTCTCACCTTTCCGGGCGACGCCGGCGGACATTGCCGTGCTGGCCTTGAAGGCGGCGGTGAACGCCTTCTCGTCCGATATTTTCATGTGTGTCTGGAGGGCGTGGAGCACGCACCGGGCGCATCCCTCGTAGGCCCTGTTATTGTCGTAGGCGGCCTTGGCGACGCGGTCCAGCACCTTGGCCTTGGACCCTGCCTCCTCGGCGCGAGAGTCGTACCTCGCGGTCTCCTCTGGATAGTATTCTTTCGGCATACCGAATCACGTTAATGGTGTACCCAGTAGGAATTAAAACTCGTGTCATTGAAGCGAATGTCAGGTATACCTGATCAGAAACAGACTTTAGGTAAAAGAATGAGATCAATGTGCGGGATTGATTTGAAGAGCGTCTGCAGATGGTACAACGAGACAAGCGGCGTGAAGAGGGCATACGATCTCGGCCTCATCGATAAGAAGTGGGTGGAGGATTATTGCTGGAACGGTGGCAGGGACTGCGTCAGGAAGAGGAGGTACGAGGGTGAGGGTTTCGTCTCTCCTGACTATGTGCTGCCCGACGGCTCCGTTAGCCAGCCTGTGAAGGAGTACATGGAGAGGAAGGGGCGCCTCTGAGCCCATTATTTTAACTGCCCCTGAAGCGTTAGATACACCGATTAAGTTGAGCCTGAAGGAGCTAGCAGAGCAGATAGAGTCCCAGCTTAGGGTGGCCACGATGCCCATCGCGGTGAAGCTAATAGAGTCGGAGGACCAGATACCGGGGGATGCCGTCAGGCCCCGCAGGGACCTGGGGTACAGCCTGTCCACTTGTCAGGCTTTCTCGTACAGCAGGCGGCGTGGACTGACTGTTGCTCAGCTTAAGGAGGATATGTGGTGCCCTGAGCCTGTCATGGGGTACGGGCTGGATGAGGCGCCCGATTACTTCCTAGAGGGGAACAACAGGTACCCGTCTGACGTCGTGGACATAGAGGCGGGGAAGGCGTGGGCGAGCGGGGAGTTCCCGCGGTTGCCCACGGGGAAGTATGTCGGCGTGGTCTCGGCGCCTCTCGCCGACGCAGGCTTCGAGCCCGACGTCGTGCTGGTCTACTGCAACCCCGCACAAATGACGTTGATGCTTCTCGCGTGGGCTTACAGGACTGGGCTCGACATGGAGACCAAGCTGGGCGGTCACTCGGCGTGCGTCTACAGCGTCGTGTTCCCGATGCTCAAGAGACAGTGCTACATAAGCACACCCTGCGGCGGGGACCGGTGGCGGGCAATGGCGGGAGACGACGAGATGATCTTCAGCATACCCGCTGGGGACATAGATCGCATGCTTGAGGGGCTGCGGTACATGGAGGAGACTGGGCGGAAGATGCCCTTCGGACTCAGCATGCAGCCGGAGTACCCGCTGGAGGGCAGCTACCTGAAGATAGCTAAGCAGCTGGGTATGAATCAGGTAGAAGTTATCTAGCCCGTCCCGCCCCGTGGTTTTCATCTATCCATTTCCACGCTGTTTCTTTCATATAAGTTGCCGACAAAATGAGGGGAATACGATGTATGAAGCACCTCAGAGAAACGAGGTGTGTCAATACATCCCTTATGTACTTATTGCCTGTACGGTTGAACTAATGTTTCTGGTACTTCTGTTCTCTGGGGGGCGACTTCTTCATGTCCATGCCCAGCATCT
>CAZBUI010000238.1:0-2715 GCA_964495055.1 uncultured Candidatus Bathyarchaeia archaeon
GAACCACCTGAAGACGGTGAAGTGGATCATAGTGGACGAGATACATGAGCTGGCCGACAACAAGAGGGGCAGCCAGCTCAGCTTGGCCCTGGAGCGGGTGAGGGCGGTGGCCGAGAACGAGATCCAGTTCATCGGGCTCAGCGCCACCATAGGTAGCCCCGACAGGGTGGCCCGGTTCATGGTGGGTGAGGGCCGCGAAGTCGAGATAGTCCAGGTCTCGGCGCTCAGGGACACCCGTTTCGACATCGTCTACCCGGAGCCGGGCCCGGAGGACGAGGAGCTGGCCCGGAAGCTGTTCACCCACCCCGAGGTGGCCGTGAGGCTCAAGGTCATGAAGGACCTCATAGAGCAGCACGACACGACCCTGATATTCACCAACACCCGTAGCACCACTGAGGCGCTCACCAGCAGGTTCAACGTCTGGGACACCGAGTTCCCCCTGAGCATCCACCACGGCAGCCTGGCCAAGACCAGCAGGATAGCCACCGAGAGGGGCCTCAGGGCCGGCGACCTGAAGACGGTGATCTGCACCAGCAGTCTGGAGCTGGGCATCGACATAGGCGCCATCGACCTGGTCATACAGTACAACAGCCCCAGGCAGGTGACCAGGCTCCTCCAGCGGGTGGGCCGCAGCGGCCACAGCATAACCGAGACCAGCAAGGGCGTCATAGTGGCCATGAACAGCGACGACGCCCTGGAGAGCATGGTCATCTGCCGCCGCGCGTTGAAGGAGATCATGGAGCCCCTAGTGGTCCCCGAGAAGCCGTACGACGTCCTCGTCAACCAGATCATAGCCGAGCTCATGCAGCGCAACAAACTCTACTTCCTCCAGATAAAGAACCTCTTTCACCACGCCTACCCGTACAGGAACCTCACCGAGGACGACATCCTCGCCGCGGCCAGATACATGCACGACAGGTTCCCCCGGCTGGCGTGGCTCAGCGAGGAGGACGAGGTCATTATCAAGCCCCGGGGCAACCGCAAGACCATATACAGGTACTTCTTCAACAACCTGAGCATGATCCCGGACGAGAAAGACTACCTGATAGTGGATGTGGACGACGACAGCGCCGTGGGCATCCTCCAGGAGGCTTTCGTGGCCGAGTACGCGAAGCCCGGCGTCAAGTTCACCCTCCGGGGCCGCCCCTGGAAGATACTCAACGTCCACAACGACAAGATCTATGTCCGGAGCGAGGACGACCCCACGGGAGCCATCCCCAGCTGGGTGGGCGAACAGATACCCGTGCCCCTGGAGGTGGCGCTGGAGGTGGGCGAGATCAAGGGCTATGTAGAGAAGAGCCTCGACGAGGGCTTGGATGTGGACGAGATAGCCGCCGAGCTCCACCTCCGCTACCCAGCCAACGTGGAGACCATCGAGAGGGCCATCAAGGAGCTGGTGGAGCACCACGCCGCGGGCTACAGGGCGCCCACCGAAACGCGGGTGGTGGTGGAGGACTGGGAGGACAACGTCATCATCCACGCCAACTTCGGCAGCCTCACCAACAGGACCCTGGCCAGGATCGTGGGCCACGTCATCAGCGAGGAGACCGGGTACCCCGTCGGCGTCCAGCAGGACACCTACATGGTGATAACCCAGACCGTGGGCGAGGTGGACGCCCGGTACGTGGCCCGACTGCTAAGGAGCCTCGCGGACGGCGACATGGAGGCCGTTGTGAGGGAAGCCGTCACCAAGACGGGGCTCTTCAAGAAGAGGCTCATAAACGTCGCCCGGAAGGCGGGGGCCCTCAGCAAGTTCGCCAACTTCAGCAACGTCACCCTGGGGCGGCTCATGAAGAGCTTCGAGGGCACCATCATATTCGAGGAGGCAATGAAGGACACCCTGAGGCAGGACCTAGACGTCGAGGCCACCATGGGGCTCCTCAGGCGCATGGCCGACGGCGACATCGAGGTAGTGGTGCTGGACACCGGCGGCGAGGTGAGCCCCCTCGGTAGGCTCGGCATAGACAGCATCACCATGAAGACCGATATAGTGCCCCCCGAGAAGCTCACCCGGATCATCCTGGAGTCGGCCAAGGCCCGGATATACAACGAAACTAGGGTCCTCGCCTGCCTCGGGAGGCGGGACTGGCTGGAGGAGCGGCGGGTCAGGGACTACCCGGAGAAGATAGCGTGCCCGGTGTGCGGCTCCACCGAGATAGGCGTCTTCGACAGGGGCATGGAAGAGGTGGCAGAGCTCCAGTCCACAACCCGGAGGAGCAGCAGGGAGCCGCCGTGGTGGTGGAGCAGGGGCGTGGACGCGTCGAAGCTGGTGTCCATGTACGGGCGGAGAGGAGCCATAGTGGCGTCGGCCAAGCACGTGGACCTCACCGAGGCGTGGGACATCCTCGCCGAGACCCGGGGCGAGGATGACGAGTTCTTCGAGCGCATCGTGGAGGCCGAGCGTGGGGCCCTGCGCAGACGCTTCATGTGACAACCATCTTTTAATCAAGTTGTTTCTCTGGGAATATCCTTGCTGCGTGGAATAACTGAATTTGTATATTATATTAGAATGCGCGTGCAGCGTTATCGTGCTCACTTATGATCCAGCTGAGTGTGTTTTGGACACGGGGGAATATGGGAGGGCTTGTTCTTGAACATCAACACAGTCTCTTTCCTCTTCGCGGATAGTCAGGACACTCTCTGTGCCAGTGATAGCATTCCTCTTGATCAGATTGTTCACTGAACCCTTTTCACGTATTCAGCCATTAATAATGA
>CAZBUI010000239.1:0-2704 GCA_964495055.1 uncultured Candidatus Bathyarchaeia archaeon
GCGCCTCTGATACCACCTCTTCCTTCTCTTTACTCATGGGTTTCATCTCCGAAGAAGCCGTGGTGGTGCCTCCATGGCGTACGCTGCCCAGATACTTCGCCTAGAACATCGGAGGAGCGTCTAACGATCTCAGGTTGGGCCATCCGGCCTAGTCTGTTTGGCGGGACATCACCGCGTTCTCCTCTCACAACCTTGAGAGAGCCCACCGCTTTTAATCTTTACGTATCAGCCCTTGAGCCTCAGGTCGGCCTCCAAGACGCGGTACCTGCCGCTGACGCCGTCCCAGCTCCGCTCCGCCCTCCTGACCTCTATCCTGTACCTGAACCACGGCGCGTCCAGCACCAGGCTCTCGTACTCGCCGCCCTCGCCGCAGGGGTCCACGCCATACCTGTCCCTGAGCCCCACGAGCCTGTCCACCGCCCGCCTGTCCAGCCTGGCCCCCAGCCACCCCCGGTCCAGTCCCCGCGCGGCCACCGCCGAGAAAACCAAGACCATGCCGCTGCGGAGCATCTCGTCCAGTAGCCCAACGCGTTCGCGGCCCCAGAGGGGGCTGACGTGCTCCAGCCCCAGCTCGCCGCACACCCCGTCGATCCTCTGCCTCTGGTAGCTGGACGCGACGGCGCCGGAGACGACGCCCTCCACGTCCAGCGCCTCCAGGCACCGCTTCAGG
This sequence comes from uncultured Candidatus Bathyarchaeia archaeon, assembly GCA_964495055.1. Lineage (GTDB taxonomy): Archaea > Thermoproteota > Bathyarchaeia > TCS64 > TCS64 > RBG-16-57-9. Next base: position 671 of record CAZBUI010000239.1, read on the forward strand.
TCTTCCAGCTCCTTCTCCTTGACGCCTCTGGTCCTGGCCTCGACGTGCTCCTTGCCCCACACGTATGCCTGGAGCTCGGTGACCCCAACGTTGACGGTGTGGAACATGTAACTGTCGGGGTTCTCCGAGCGCATGGACACCAGATAAACAAGGTCGTGTCCATCCAGCTCGGCTAGGCGCGCCGCGTAACAGCTGTCCTTGCCGCCGCTGAAGAGCCCCGCTAAACGCATGGAGGTTCAAGCGGACGCATCACTGATAACCTTGACGCATGGAAGCCCCCGGGACAGGCAGCGGGCTAGAACACCACGGGGTTGTCCGGCCGCTCCCCGCGCATGGCCTTCAGCACGCCCTCGGCCACCTGGACCGCCATGTTTGCCATGCTCTCGTGGGTGCAGGCCCCTAGGTGCGGCATCAGTATCACGTTGTCCATCCCCAAGAGCGGGTTATCAGACTCTATGGGCTCCACCTCGAACACGTCCAGCGCCGCGTAGCCGATCTTCCCCGACCCCAGCGCCTCGATCACCGCCGCCTCGTCCACCACCCTGCCCCGCGCCATGTTCACCAGCACCACGCCGTCCTTCATCAACCCGATCTCCCTCTTCCCGATGAGCCGGTGCGTCTCCGGGGTCCCCGGGACGTGGAGGCTCACCACGTCGCTTGCGCCGAGGAGATCGTCGAGGGTCATCCACTGGATGCCAAGCTCCTCCTCCACGTCCGGCTTCCGGGTTCTCGACCAGTAGACCACGTGGGCGTTGAACGCCCTGACGCGCCTCGCCGTGGCCGTGCCTATCCGGCCCAGGCCGACGATGCCCACGGTCTTGCCTGCCAGCTCGTGTCCTATGAGGTCCCCGTACTTGCGGTTCCACTCCCCCCGCCGCGTCGCCTTGTCGGCCGCCACGATGCGTCTCAGCGCCCCCAGCATGATGGCCATGGTCATCTCGGCGACGGTGACCGTCAGGGCGTCGGGCGTGTTTAGGACCACCTTCCCCAGGTCCCGCGCGGCCTCCAGGTCCACGTGGTCGCAGCCCATGCCGTGGACCCCCACCGCCTTGAGCCGGGGGCTCCTCTCCATCATCTTCCGGGTGATCCTGATGTTACCCCTGGTTATGAGGCTGTCCACCCTCTCGATGATCTCCATGAGGTCCTCCTCGGTGCTGCCCGGCGGTAGCTCCACAACCTCGACCCCCTCCGCCCTGAGGCGCTCAACGCCGACCGCGCTGATCGGCTCCGTGACCACGACAGTATAACCCCGCATCCTCGGCACAGGTGAGTAGAGGCTCGGCACGGTTAAGGTTTAAGGTGGGGGTTGGGCCGCCTTCTGCCCCTGCGCACCCCCTTCTGGGGCTCCCGCTTGGCCCGCCTCAGCGTCTTCTCCAGGGCGTCGCAGAGGCCGTCAAACGCCTCTATGAGGCCCCAGCCCTCGTTCTCGGCGTGGAACTCGACGCTGGGCCCCACGGCGCTCGCCGAGAGGCTGTACCTTGTGCGCTCCCCTCGGCTTCTCTGCTTCTTGACCTTGACCCGCACCTCCGTTATGCCGGGGTGCATCCTCATGCTCCTCTTTAATATGCGTCTGAGTTTGTCCTCGGCGACGGCCCTCTCGAAGAAGTCCTCGTCGGTGATGCCCACTATGTAGACGGGGATCTCCTCCTCCGCCCTGAGGCCCGCGATGAGGGCGAGGAGCTCCCTCGGCGTGACTATGCCGTGGACCGCGTCGTCCTCCACCATGAGGCAGGCCGTCTTCCCGGACCTCGACATCCCCTGCACTACTTGGAACATGTTGGCGTCCTGCCCCACCGTCAGGGGTTTGGGATCCATGATGTCGCTCACCTTCCCGGGGAACCTGGTGACCTTCCTGCCGCCTACGTCGCCTCGGGTGGTCTTGGAGGCGGGGGTGATGAAGGTGTGGACTATGATGTCGGACGTGACTATGCCGACGAGCTTTGCGTCCCTGGTCACGGGCAGGTGGCTTATATTCCTGTCGAGCATGGTCCGCCTCGCTTGAGCGACACCGTCCATGTGGTCCACGGTGACGAT
>CAZBUI010000240.1:0-2691 GCA_964495055.1 uncultured Candidatus Bathyarchaeia archaeon
TGGGAGAGAATCTAACTACACCGCGGCGGGGTGACTGACCGCGTTAGCCTCCGCGATTAAGCTTCTCAACGGCTCCCTGTAGCCAGCCCCCGAGCCTCTGGGCCGCCGGCGTCGTCCGGGGTGACGAATAGAGGCTTGCTCATCCCACGTTAATTAAGACCCCAGAATATGATTTCTTTGACGTCGATATTTATCTCCCATGCTCCGCGGCATTCCGGGAAAAAACAGAAAAAATTAGGGAAAAAAGGGGTCTATTTCTTCCACTGGTCCAGCGGGGGGTCTAGGTCCGCCGGTATCGGCGACTTGTACTCCCTCCCCGCCTTCCTCCGCTTCAGCTCGTCCCACGCCTCTTTGAGCATCTCGGGCTTGGTCAGCAGGTCTAGGCCGGTGGCGGCTAATACCTTGGACGCGTAGAAGAGGCTCTTGTGGCCGATACTCATGCCGCCCATGGCCACGTTCTGCCAGCTGTGCCCCGGCGTCCCCAGCACGTAGGTGGCGGTGCCAAACTCCATGGTGGGGGCCTGCCAGCTCACGTCGCTGACGTCGGTGGAGCCGTGGCTCACCTCGCCTTCGTTCCAGGCGTCGGGCACCGACCTGTCGATGAGGACGTCCATGAGGTCCTCCCAGCCCGGCCTCTTGGTCTTCCACAGGCTGGTCCTCTTGTCCTCCGTGGATATGGACTTGGCGATCTCCTCGGCGAAAGCCATCTCCTCGTCGGTGTACTCGGGGGGCCCTATGAGCCTCATGTTCTCGGCGACGGCGTCGCTGAGGGTCTTGCTTGGTATCTTGTTGTAGATGCCCTTGATGAACTGGACCTCCAGCTCCGTCTCCGTCATAAGCGCGGCGCCCTCCGCTATCTTGAGTATCCTCTGGTAGATGGGCTCCAGCTGGTCCCTCTCCGGGGCCCGTATCAGGTACCAGCTTCGGGCGTAGTCGGGGACCACGTTGGGCTGGCCGCCGCCCTCCTCGATGACGTAGTGGATGCGGGCGTCCTGTATGACGTGCTCCCTGAGGAAGTTGACGCCCGTGTTCATCAGCTCCACGGCGTCCAGGGCACTGCGCCCCATCTCGGGGCTGCCGGCGGCGTGGGCGGTCCTGCCCCGGAAGTGGAACTTGACGGCGTTGTTGGCGTTGCTGCTGCTGAGGCCGCCGACGTTCATGCTGCTGGGGTGGTGGCTCAGCACGGCGTCTACGCCGTCAAACACGCCCTCACGGACCATCCATACCTTGCCGCTGAGCATCTCCTCGGCTGGGCACCCGAAGAACTTGACGGTGCCCTTGACCCCCGCCTTCTCCATGGCGTACCTGAGGGCGACGGCCCCGCCGAGGCCCGAGGTGCCGTGGATGTTGTGGCCGCAGCCGTGGCCCGGCGCCCCCTCCTTTATCGGCTCCTTGTATGGCACCGCCTTCTGGCTGAGCCCCGGGAGGGCGTCGTACTCGCCCATGATGCCTATGACTGGCTTGCCTTTGCCCCAAGTGCCGACGAAGGCCGTGGGTATCCCGGCGACGCCGCGCTCCACCTCGAAGCCGTGCTTCTCGAGCTCGTCGGCGAGCAGCTTGGCGGACTTAAACTCGACGTACCCGAGCTCCGCGTAGTCCCATATCTCGTCGCTGATCTCCGCGAGGCGCTTCTGGTTGCTGTCTATCCATTCAAACGCTATGCGTTTTGCTTTTTCGGACATGACGATCACGGTATAAACTATGGGAAACCTATTTTTAACAATAATTCCTAACAAAGTTTGACAGCTTTTTATCCTGAGACCAACCGGGTCCTGCCACAGAGTAGCATGGCTTCGTGCAGACATTACGGTATGACGATCTCTGGATTCGACACGAAATAGACCCTCTTTCCATAATTCTTTCACATATGAGTCCCAAGGAGAGCCCGTTATGCTGAGGCGCAGAAAGGCGGTGAGTCCCGCCGTCACCACCACCATACTAGTAGCGGTCGCCATCATGCTGTCTATCGGTGCAAGCTACTGGATAATGGGGGTGTCTACGCAGAGCACCAGGTTCGAGACGATCGAGATCACGACGGCATACAACATATTGGAGACCAACGTCACCAACGCCCACTGGAGGATCGTGCTGGGCGTGAAAAACACGGGTTCTGACGCCGCCACCATAAGAGAAGTGTCCGTGAACGGGGTCCCGGTGAACGTTTATGGAGCATCCAACGGAGGAAGCCTGCCCAATGCTATGTGCACGGGCACAAGCATCTCGTCAAGCGGCTTGACTTTGAGGAGCGGAGAAGGAGCGACCGTCTATGTCTGGATCGGCGACGATCTGATCAGCTCAGGGACCTCGTGTGAAGTGAAGCTACATAGCGAAGCCGGGATGGATTACCTGAGACTCGTCAAACTAGCGTGAGACGTTGCTGGGAACAGGCAAGCCCCGTGAATCCCATCTAAAAGCCGTTCCAGAAAAAGTCGGGTCAATCATTTGATGTTAGACACAGGCTGGAGCCCCGTGGGCCCCACTCCATAGATTGAAATACCCGCCCCTTACTGGATTCTTGAACGGGTTTGGATTACAAGTATAGGAGCGGGGTTCTGGACAGGCTGGGCGTGAGGTCGTGGATCAACGCCAGGAACTGGAGCACCGTGATAGGCGGTACGTGGATAGACGACAGGGTGCTGGAGGCCATGAACGAGGTGGCCAAGACCTTCGTGGACATGCACGAGCTCTTCG
>CAZBUI010000241.1:0-2684 GCA_964495055.1 uncultured Candidatus Bathyarchaeia archaeon
ACGGATCATCCCTCCGAAACAGTGGGGAAACGGGGAAACCGGGGAAACCGGGGAAGGCTGTCGGCTATCTGCTGGAGGCCCTTGTATCGGCTTCTAACGGTGACTTCCGTGACTCCGGCGGCTTTGGCTATGATTTGCTGGTTGATGCGGAAGTTGGTGGCGAGGTAGATGGCACCTGCGGCCAGGCCCTGCGGGGTCTTGCCTGCCGTGTACCGTTTTTTATGGGCCTCTCTGAGGAGGTCTATAGCGGTTTTAGTCTCCTCCCATGTTAGGTTCAGGTCGGCGGCTAGCCTAGCAGCGTATTCCTCGGCCTTGAGGACATCAGGTGAAAGGTTCAGCTCCCGCACGATTAGATTATATGTGTGGGCTACCTCTTTGCGGGGCAGCTCCAGGGCGTCCGCAAGTTCATTCAGGGTCCGAGGTATGTTTTGAGTTCTGTATGCCGCGTAGATGCACGCAGCCAGAATATGCTTGAGGACACGGCCCCTGATCAGGTGCTTGTTGTATGCCTTTAGGTAGTATGCCGCCGCTTGGTTCAGCACTGAGAGCGGAACCTTGGCTTTGCCCGCTAGACCGTATATTGTTTTTCTGGCGTGGTGTAGGTTTCGGCTCTTCTTGTCCTCTGCTTGGGTTCTCTTGTGCTGCTTCATGAGCCGAAACATGGCTGCCCGAGTTTCACCGTTTTGACCGCTTTTCCAGTGTTTACCGATTAGTGTGCCACTGCCGCTGAGGTGCCCCATTGATAGCTCACTGCCCCGTACCTGGCTAAAGTCAAAATCGTGCAGCCGCCACTCCGGGCCTTGGCTTACCAGGGTGGCCACGACAAGCCCACAACGGGGGCACACCAATTCACCAGCCTCTAAGTCGCGGTAGAGGTCACGTGAACCACAGTCGGGACATGTGAGCTCGGGGCCCCCAGGCTCAGGACACACGGGCGCCGGGGCTTCTAGGGTCATGGCTTTGCCTCTTTGTTTTTCTTCAGGTTGAGGAGGTTCTTGTCGCGGCCTCCCAGGGTGACTGTGTATCCGTCGGCCTCGTAGGCTCCATGCTGCTCCAGGTGTTTTACTAGTGCCCTAGTTTCGGGTAGGTAGTCTCCGTCCCGGGTGTAGGCGAACGCCCACGCCCAGGCGGCGTCCCTTGGGGCGGGGTCGCCTCCCTTCACCTTCCACTCGGCCGCCCAGATGTCAAGGCTCGGCTCGGCGACGGGTGGCGCCAGGTGCTCTGCGGGGACCTCCCAGGACAGCTGGTCGTCTATCCACGTGCCCTTGAGCAGCTTGATAACCCGGTCGCATTTCTCCCACTGGTCCTCGCTGCCGGGCTGGGGCTCGACGCGCACCACGTCGCTGTACCTGTATATGACGAGGCTGCCGGTGTCCAGGCCGTTGGCGGCCAGGGTGGCCCTCACAGTGTCCTCCGCCGCTGCGGCCTCGGGCTTCACCTTCATCCCCGGCTCGGGGCGCGGCTCTGCCCTGGGCTCTTCAGGGGTTTGGGTTACGACGGCGGCGGCCTCCACCGGCTTGGGCGGCAGGTCGCCCTCGTAGGTGCCGTACTCCTCGGCGCTCACCTGGCCAAACCCGATGAGGTCGCTGATGGCCCGGCTCTTGGCCCGGGTGTGGGCGGTGGCCCTGGTCTCGTGCTCGCTCCTGCCTCCCTTCTCGGTGCTGGTGCAGCTGCCCTCGCCGTCGGTGCTCACGCCGCCGGCGGAGGCCCGGACCGTGTAGTGCCACGTGTAGCTGCCGTCCGGGTGGGTCTCCCTGTGCTTCTCCACGATCTCGGTGCTGACGCCGTAGAACCTGGCCAGCTTCCGCCACGCCGACTTCTTCGGCGCATCCACGTACTCGGTGACCCACCTACCGCTGACCTGGCGTCTTACGGGTATCCGGGCGTAGTCGCTCTCCTGGACCACCACGCCGTCCCTGACTATCCGCTTGTCGTAGGGCACGAGGATGGCCTGGCAGAGTTCCAGGTACGCCTGGTACGCCTCCCTGGCGGCCCCGGGGTTCAGCACGGGGAGGAGGGTGCCCGGGGCTGCCCTGGGGGCCTCGATGATAGCCTGATCAGTCACGCCCTCACCTCCGTGAAAACGGTGAGGTCGCATACGCCGTTGTGGTAGAAGGGGCACCTGGTGCCGTCCTCCAGGACGCAGCTGTCGGTGAAGTCTGACGGGCATCCAGACTTTGGCCGTGCTGCGCCTCTCTTGTCCAGAAGGGCTTTCAGCTTGGCCTCCAGGTTCTGGCGTTTCGATCTGTTGTATTCCTCCTCCTCCCGGTATGCACGAATCAAGCTCCGCAGCTCCTCCTCGTACACCTTTTCATGCTCCGGGATCATGGCTGGCTCCTCCCGTAGCCGAGGTACACCAGGGCCATGCCTGCCAGCAGCCCTATCTCCAGCGGCAGCAGCTGCCCTGTCAGGGTGGCCTCGGGGGCCACCGCGTAGAGCGTCGCGAGGCTGCCCAGGGTGGCCCAGAACACGGCCTTGGCGGCGCTTTTTAGGTCGCCCCGGATGCCCGTCAGGGTCTCGGCGAACCGCTCCCTCACGCCGCCGCCACCTCCAGGGCCTTGGCCTTGATGGGCGCCCCGCATGAGATGCAGTAGTTGGGGTTGGGGCTCTCCTTGCCGCACCGGGGGCAGGTGGGCAGCGTCGTCTCAGGCTCCTCCATCTGGGGGACCATGACGGGGCACTCT
>CAZBUI010000242.1:0-2663 GCA_964495055.1 uncultured Candidatus Bathyarchaeia archaeon
AGTGGCCAAAGGGGTCAGGTTCAGGTCCTGATGGATTAGTCCTTCGTGGGTTCGAATCCCACCCCCCGCACCATGTATTTTGGTAGGTGTGGGAGCCATTGATGGTTATGATTCCTTTTTGACCACGCAGGCGCTAGATACCATAGCTTGCTGGATTCCCGTCTGACGGGGCTCGCAATTTTTTATTAATAATGATACCTTTAAATGGCGCCCCCCAACCTAGGGGCTGTCACGTCGAACATATTCATGTTTGGAGAAGCTGACGAGGCACCGGCATGCGTAGTTTAGTGATACGAGAATAAACGTATGCAGGTACAGGAATTCAACGATCTACCCCTAAGCAAGGACGTCCTCAGAGGCATCAAGGCTCTGGGCTTCGATAAACCATCCCCCATCCAGGCCCAGTCCATCATGCCGCTGCTCGAAGGCAGGGACGTCATCGGCCAGGCCCAGACGGGGACAGGCAAGACGGCGGCCTTCGCCATACCCATGGTTGAGGGCATCGACCTGGGCGACGACAGGGTCCAGGGGCTCGTGTTGGCGCCCACCCGCGAGCTGGCCATACAGATCGCGGACCACATCTCAAGGATAAGCAGGTACACCGGGGTCCGGGTCTGCCCCATCTACGGCGGCGAGAAAATCAACCGCCAGATAAGGCAGCTCAAGAGAGGCGTCCACATAGTGGTAGGCACGCCCGGGAGGATAATCGACCACCTCCAGAGACGCACCCTCAGGCTGAGGGCCGTCCACATGGTGGTCCTCGACGAGGCAGACAGGATGCTGGACATGGGCTTCGTCCACGACATAAACAAGATCCTTGACAAGGTCCCTAAGAATAAGCAGACCAGCCTCTTCAGCGCCACCATGGACCGCAACGTCTGGAAGATATGCAACAAGTACTTGGACAGGCCCGAGAAGATACTGGTCAGCAAGGACGAGATCACCCTCGAACAGATCGAGCAACGGTACGTCAAGGTGGACCCCATGACCCGTTACCCGATCCTCACGGAGCTAATAGCCAAACAGGGCATCCGGAAGGCCATCATATTCACGAGGACCAAGAGAGGCGCCTATGGTCTGTCGAAGAAGCTGAAGAGGAGCGGGTACAACGCCGCCGCCCTCCACGGCGACCTGTCCCAGCCCCAGAGGGACAGGGTGACCCAGGGATTCAGGAAGGACAGGGTGGATTTCCTTGTGGCGACGGACATCGCGGCGAGGGGCCTGGACATCGGCGGCATAACCCATATCATCAACTACAACATGCCTCGGGAGACCATGGCCTACTTCCACAGGATAGGGAGGACCGCGAGGATGGAGGCCGAGGGGACTGCCATCACGTTCGTCGCCCACGGCGAGGAGAAGGCGCTCGCCGATATCAAGGCACAAACAGGCACGAAGATCACCGAGCTTAAGACCAGCGTCCAGATGAAGACTGGTCCGCCTGAGAAACACAAGGCCATATGCGCTAAGTGCAAGACCGAGTTCAAGCTGCCGTTCAAGCCAACCAACGGAAGACCCGTCTACTGTCCGTCCTGCTTCAAGGCAAGAAGGCGGCATAACAGGCGAAGGCACTAGGCTATTCTATCCGCCGCCAACCTGTCCTTATTCTTCTTGGATCAATGAGGGTTCTAACCCAGTTGTGCCGATCAAGTGAATCCGTGCGCGTGCACACAGGAGGCAAAAGCGAGAAGGCGGTCAATGAGTCAGTACCATTAGACGTGCTAGATTATTGTGCCCTACTGGTAAAACGTGTGGGCATCTCACCCCCGCACCAGTTAACTAACCTGGCCCACTCGTATCGCACATGTGATGATTGAAAAGTGAATTACATATGCATCTTCGTGGTTAACCTAATGGGGAGACCATGCTATCCCGATCGAATAATGTGTTCAACGTCGGCGACCTCGAGTGCCGCATACTGTACGACGGCGCACGAAGCGTTGGCGCCATGACCGACGAACCGGCGGAGACGTTCATCTTCGGCGACGCGCCGAAAGACGAACTCAGGAGATGCCTGTCAGCATACGGCGGCTTCGGCCCATCCACCGTGTTACCGCTCAACTACCTCCTCGTACACGACGGCAACCGTTACACTCTGGTTGACGCCGGCTGCGGCGACAGAGCCGAGAACGAGAAGCACCCGGACGAGCCCGCCGGGCTGCTGACGAGGAGCCTCAGAGACGCGGGCCTGAGCGTCCGGGACGTGGACACCGTAGTCATAACCCACAGGCACTGGGACCACTTCGGGGGAGTCTCGTCGGGCGGAGAGATCGCTTATCCAAACGCCGAGCACGTGATGAGCAGGAAGGAGGCACAGCACATACGGGGCGAGGCCAAGGGCTGGGCGCTGGACTACCTGAACATGATAGAGGACAGGCTCAGGCTAGTGGACGGCGCCGCGACCATAAACAAGGGAATAACCGTCAAGCCCGCCCCGGGCCACACCCTTGGCATGCTGGTCGTGGAGGCGTCCTCGGGCGGCGAGACCCTGCTATACACCAGCGATGTCATCATCCACCCGGCCCACGTCCAGCACACAGACTGGATACCGTCGTTCGAGCACGACCCCAAGGCCGCCGCAGCCAGCAGGACCAAGCTGGTCGAAGAGACGCATAGACGAAACACGCTTCTCTTCGTCCCACACATACCCGGCGTCCTGGGTC
>CAZBUI010000243.1:0-2660 GCA_964495055.1 uncultured Candidatus Bathyarchaeia archaeon
TAGCTGCGGCCGTTGGCGAGGCAGCCACAGGGGTGGTTCTGGCCCCTGTGCCCGTACTTGAGCTTGTACTTCGCGGCCCCCGCCGCGAGGGCCATGAGCTGCTGGCCCAGGCATACGCCCATGATGGGCGTGTCACCCTCCATGAGGGCCCCCAGAGTCTTAATGGTGCTCTGGCATACCTCGGGGTCTCCGGGGCCGTTGGAGACCACGATGCCGTCGGGCTCGTGGCTCGCCACCTGGTCGGCAGTGGCGTCGTGGGGCAGCTGAATCACTTCTGCTCCCCTTTCCAGGAGGCAACGGATTACCCCCAGCTTCACCCCGCAGTCTATGAGCGCAACACGAGCCCCCCCGTCGCCGTGGGTCACCGTCTCTTTGGTGCTGACCCCCGCGACCAGGTCCTCGATGTTGGGGTCCTGTATCTCGTCCGTTTTCGCCGCTAGCTCCCGCTCGTCGAGCTCCGGGCCCACTTTGAGTATGCCCAGCATGACGCCTCTCGTGCGGAGCTTCTTGGTGAGCCGCCTCGTGTCGAGCCCGTAGATGCCTGGGACAGCCATCCTCTGGAGCCATCCGTGAAGCGTCGCGTTCGACGACCAGTGGCTTGGGGTGGATGATGTCTGGGAGACGACGTAGCCCTGAACCTGAACCCTGTGGGACTCCATGCCCATGGGGAAGCCGAACCGGTCCAGTCTGCCGAGGGGCACCCCGTAGTTGCCTATGAGTGGGTACGTCTGTACGAGTATCTGGCCGGCGTAGGACGCGTCGGTGAGGGACTCGGTGTACCCCGTCATCCCTGTGTTGAACACCACCTCCCCCGTCTTCTCCGTCATGGCGCCGAACCCGCGTCCCTTGTACGTGGTTCCGTCTTCCAACGCGAGGACTGCGTCAAGCTTCATCATGTATTTCTCCCGTTGTCTTCGTCGCGTGGAGCGCGTCAGGCTCCTTTGAGGCTTTCACTTGTGTTGAGCCCCCGCATCTTTGACCCAGTCTCTCTTTGAAGCCACTTTGTCTTCGTCTCCGGTGTTAGGCATGTATCTACATCTCACGGGGGATGTCTGCAAGAGAACGCCCTCAGCACTGTCATGCCATCCCTATTTAATTATTGCGACATTAATGCCCCATTTTTGCGATGTTTTGTCATAAATACGGTACAGGGCTCTACCCTGTGCTGTCTAACAGTAGCCGCCCCTCGGCTTGGGGCTTTCCTTCCATGCGTCCGTGGTCTCTATGATGTCCATAATGAGGGTGAACAGCGAGACCAGGTTCTCTGTCCTAGGGTCGTCAGACACCCTGTCTGTGTCCATGCGCACCTGCTTCACCATGACCCCGTCCCTGTATAGCTTGAGATGGTACGTAGAGTAAGGGGTGACGGAGCCGACGACGGGTCCCATCGGCGGAGCGTATAGAGAGGGATAGTTGAGGAACCCTATCTTCGTCATCTTCTCCATGATCCTCGCCATCTGCTCATCGGTTAGTGTGAGCCCGAATGTGATGGGTGGGTCCATCATCATGTCCTTGGTGAAGGTGTCCTGCATGGTGTCCAGCTTGTTCATAGGGTCCGGGCGGTTTCCCTTCACCCCATAAACGAACACCAAGTCGTATCGTGATGCTTCGGAGGCCGTGAGATCGCTGTTCATCGAGGATGTGTTCATGGCTTCCACGCCCCATAGATACGTCGCCGCCAATAGGAACAAGAAAACCCGTTTATCCATCAAGCCATATGAGGCGTATGGGCTATTTCAGTCTAACATTTAGAACAGAGAAACAGGCGGCCTAGTCACTCAGCCTGTCCTCGATGACCGCCACCACCTCGTCCGGGTGGCGTGTGCTGAACAGTATGGCCCTGCCTCTGCGGCGTGTGACCCGGACGGCGTCACCGTAGTTCATGAGGTAGCCCACGCTCCCGTCCCACCCCCACCTGATCCCCATGCCGCCGTACCTCCAGAAAGAAGGCTTCTCGGCCTCGACGTGGAGCACCTCGGAGAGAGGTATGCTGGTTCCTATGACGCCGAAGGAGACGCTGAGCTCCCTCTCAGTCACCCTGATCCTCAGGGTCCTGAGGCTGAAGTAGAGGAATAATAGGAGCAGAACCACCAGGACTAGCAGTGCCTGCCTCTCTCTGGGCAGCTTGGCGTTGAAGGGACTCATCGACAGGTAGGCCATAAGCACTATCACGGCCGCGAAGAACACGTGGAACAACGTATGGGCGTGGTAGTCCTCGCTGTATAGTGGTTCATCTTGGTCGGCCATGGAGTCTCCCGTCTACGAGTTCGGTTCTGGAGATATAGGCTTAGCCCCGAGGTGAACCTTATACACGTAGAGGGCGAATACCCTCTTGGTTGTCATGATTTCTGTGTGGCCTGACGGTAAGAGGTGCGCCGTGTGCTTCACCTTCGACCTCGACGCCGAGTACGTGTTCCTAGGCACTAACCCCGACGTAGCAAAGATGCCAAGGGTCCTCAGCCAGGGCGAATACGTTTGGAGGACGGGCGTCATCCCACGCATCCTTGACCTCCTCGACGAGCACAGAATCAAGTCCACTTGGTTCGTGGTAGCCATGAACGCCGTGAACCACCCAGAGGAGGTCGCGGAAATAATTGAACGGGGACACGACGTTGCCACCCACGGCTGGATACACGAAAAGATCGAGAATCTCAGCAAGG
>CAZBUI010000244.1:0-2645 GCA_964495055.1 uncultured Candidatus Bathyarchaeia archaeon
AAAACCCCAGGAAAATTATTTAATACACAGCCCAAGGAATGCAGTGAAATGAAGGTGAGCGTCGTCATCCCGGCACTCAACGAGGAGGCAGACATAGCCAAGTGCCTAGAGTCCATACGGCGCCAAGACCATGAAGTTGAGCTCATTGTCATCGACAACGGCAGCGTGGACCGCACACCCGAGATAGCCGCCGAGCACAGCGACAAGGTGCTCATCAAGCCCGGGTACACCCTCGCCGAGATGAGGGGCCTGGGCGTCAGAGAGGCATCCGGCGATATCATCGTCACAACGGACGCAGATTGCGTCGCCCCAGAAAACTGGATAACCACCCTCGTGAAGCCGTTCGAAGAATCCAAGGTGGTCGCCGTAGGCGGCAGCATAAGACCCATCAACAGGAACGCCCTAAGCAGGTTCTACTGCTGGATGAGCGCCCTCGTCCAAGGCTTCCTCGGCCTATTCCAGGGAGCTAACATGGCATACAGAAAGGAAACCTACCTCAAGTCACCAGGCTACGCCGACGCGAAACGCGCCGAGGACTGGAACCTATCCTGGAACCTCAGGCGCTACGGGAAAACCAAGTTCCTCCGACGAGCCTACACCTACACCGATATACCCTTAAACCGGCAGGTAGAGTTCCCAGGCATCCTCGTCAGCGGGGCACTGATCCTCATAGGCGGTTTCATCGGGTGGCTGAACATGGTGGGGTTCGGCCTGGGCTACATACTAAGCGAAGCCGCCACGTTCGTGTACAGGCACCGCAGCAACCTCAGAAGGAGCCACCTCGCTCTCCTTCTTCTGGGCATTGTCTACGTCTATAAGAGGTTCCTGCCACTAGCCAACTACATGTTCATAGCGGGAGGCCTGGCTGGGGTCTTCGTTTACCACTTCATCTCCGAGGACATACGGTTCGCCATCGAGGACCTAAAGCTCTACAAGCTGAGGAAGGAGCCAGACCACAGCCTGACAGGACAGATAAAGCAGCATCTGATAAAGCTGATTAAGCTCTAGGGCGGAGCCAGTATGCTTGTCACGTCGTTCAAGGCGCGAGGCCACCCAAACATCGTTTCCACTCACCGGACCACGTTGATGACTACCAGAGACAAACATGTATCGAAGCGGGGAGAGTGCATAGTGGCCGTGGATGCCGAGAAAGGCCTGCTGGACCTTCCCGAAGACGCAAAGAAGGCGGCCAAGAGCCGGGAAACCAACATAATGCTGAGGCTGGAAGCCGGTGACGAGGAGTTCACCGTGAGAGGTAAGGGCCACCCCGGCCTAACTTACACCGATCCAAACGACATCGTGGTCCGTAAAAGCAACTACGTCTGCGGGCGAACCCTCATGGTGACAGCAGATAAGGTTGCCCGTGACATACCGGACAGCTTTAAACGGATACTAAAGAACGAGATCGAAGTAACGGTCACCATCTCATTCATCTGTGACACATAACGGAGTGTAAACACGTTGTTACGCCGCTAACTGACGCGTTAAAAAGAAACATGTGTCACATAGAGGACACAGCTCTTTTTAAAGGTTAAATACTTGGACGTGTGGTTGATACCCGTTGATCGATTTGAGTGAAGACAAAGGACTCGTGAGAGCCCCGGGCAGGATAACACAGGAACAAAGCAAGTTCCTCGAGGGGCTCGTGGAGCAGGGGCGGTTCAGCTCCGTCAGCGAGGCCGTCAGAGCCTCCATCGACTTCTTCAGCAAGGAGGCGTCACATCCCGGAGGAGCGTTCTACATTGGGGAGGCCCTCGTCGGGACGGGAGATGAGGTAGCCCACGTGGACTTGCTCATAGGGGACAAGCATGGCCCGGTGGGGGCAGCGTTCACCAACGCCTTGACCAGCCTCTCCATGGGTCACACACCGCTGCTGGCGGTCATCAGGCCCAACCTTCCCCCCAAGCCCCACACGGTCATAATACCCAAGGTCACCGTCAAGGACATGGCCGACGCCGGGAAGATATTCGGGCCCGCCCAGGCCGCCGTGGCCAAGGCCGTCGCGGACTCGGTGGAGGAGGGCGTCATACCCATGGACGTCCTGGACGACTGGGTGGTGGTCGCCAGCGTCTTCATCCACCCGGCGGCCGAGGACGAGCGCCGCATCTACCAGTACAACTACAGCGCCACCAAGCTCTCCATAAGGCGGGCCCTATCCAACTACCCGCCGTGGGAGAAGGTGCAGTACGACAAGGACAGGGCGAGGCACCCGTTGATGAGCTTCAGGCCGACCCGGCTCTGGCGCCCACCCTACCTACAGATCGCCCTGGACCTCCCCAGCATAGAGGCCGTCAGGAGGGTGATCGAGCAGGTGCCGAGGAACGACAGCATCATCTTGGAGGCAGGCACGCCCCTAATCAAGAAATGCGGGGTCGGCGTAATCAGGGAGATGAGGGAGTTCGTGTCCGACTCTTTCATCATCGCCGACCTGAAGACCATGGACGTGGGCAAGGTTGAGGTGGACATGGCGTTCGAGGAGACGGCTGACGCCGTCTGCTGCGCGGGCGCAGCATCCACAGCCACCGTCGACGAGTTCGTCTACGAGGCCCGGAGGCTGGGCATCTACAGCTTCCTCGACATGATGCAGGTGGACGACCCCGTGGAGAAGCTCAAGAGCCTCAAGGAGCTACCCGACGGCGTGATAC
>CAZBUI010000245.1:0-2641 GCA_964495055.1 uncultured Candidatus Bathyarchaeia archaeon
CTCCTGCGGTTGGCTCGACGAGAAGCACGCCATCATCGAGGTCCACTACCCGCGGGGGAACACGGGTGACCCCGAGATCATGAGGGCCAACGAGTGGGGGCACCGGCAATACGCCAACATAATCAAGGGCCAAGACCCGGAGGTGGACATCAGGATGGGCCCCGGCTACGGCACACGAAAAGGCACCATCCACTACAGCATGATCGACCGCCACACCAGCGTCGGCGATGCAGGCTACTACGACCCGTACCTAGCCGAGTGGATGAAACGCGAGATGGCGTGGGAGTTCATAGCTTCCCCTGAAGAACTTGTCAGCATAGACACCCGGGGCTTCGCCAAGGGCCCCGACTGCGGCGTCGTCCTTGAGCCCATGAAGATACTCACCAGCGACCAGTACCCCGAGGCCACCAAGTGGTTCGAGTCCATGGGCGTCGAGGTTGTCGAGGTCCACATACCCAGCCTCATACGGCCCAGGAACAGCGGCAGCATCCACTGCCTCGTCGGAAGCCTCCAGCGGGACCCCGAGCCGAAAAGCTACTGACTCTAATTTCCTTGCTGCCCATTTCCTAGGGCCAAGGTTTATCAAACGAGGTGCGGCTCCAATGGTTAACGGCGGAAGGGGGACTCTCGTGACCGGGGACGCTGGTCTAGTAACATACTGTGGCATATACTGCGGGAACTGCCTCGGATACACCTGCGTCATAGCCGAGGCCGCTGACGCTTTCCTCGACGTCCTCGACAAGTACAAATTCTACATGACCGCGAAGAACGTGTTCCCCAAGAGGCTCAGCGACTACGACAGGCTCATTGACATTCTCCTCTTCATGACCGAGCTGAAGTGCAACAAGACCTGCCGAGAGAGAACAGACGAGGAGGCGTTATGCGCCGTGAGGAGCTGCTGCAAGGCGAGAGGCTTCTACTCTTGCCACGAGTGCGGCGAGTTTGAACACTGTGAGATCCTCGCGTCGTCGCTCGGCGGGCTGCACCTGGAAGCCTGCCTTCAGAACCTTAGAGAGATGAGGGAGATGGGGCTGGAGGCTTGGTTGCGAGACGGTACCAAGCACCACTACTGGGACGAGTAGTTAGCGGGATTCCCTGCCTATCTCCTTCACGCTCATGAGTAGCGTCTGCCTTAGCTGGGTAATCACCGCCATGCGCGCCTCGTGGCTGTAGCCGTCGGTGCTGTGGCTCGGCTTCGCGGTGGCGCCGTCCGGGATGCCTTCGTTCGCGCAGTTCACCCGCGTCCTGTAGCGGGTCTGCTCGTCGTGCACCACGTCCGGGTCGCCCAGGAGCTTCATGAAATCCACAGGCTTTCGTTTGTCTTCCGTCGCCAGTATCAACCCGTTTTCCTTTGCGTACCGGGCTACCTCCATGTCGCCTGCGCCTTTGAGGCCGGTGAACATCTCGTCTAGGAGTAGCTTCACTCTGAGCCCTCCGGCTTGTACCTCTTCACCGCCTCCGCCATGCCGCCACAGGTGAACCGGCCCTCGGGGCAGTACCCCAACATGTAGCAGTAGGGCCCGGCGTTGTCGAAGACCTCGGGCTCGGCGTCTCTGCACTGGGCCAGCATCGAGTCGGCGAGGCCCCGTATCTCCCACTGGGCTCGGTTGCAGCAGCGCAGCCCGTAGAAGTGGAACAAGGCTGAGCCGGTCATGGTCATGAGGAGGCTGGTCTCGGTGGCGTTGGGGAGCACGAACCTGGCGTCCTCCTTGGGCACTCCAGCGTCTACCAGCGTCTGATAAGCTTGGCTGGCATTCTCCACGAGTACGTGGAACGTCTCAGAGCCGTCCACCGTGGGCGGCGTCACCACGCGTTCCTTGAGCCTTTTCACGGTTATGTATCGCTGGCTCTGCTGGCTGAACGACGCTGTCCTGTGTCTGACCAGCTGGTGGCTGCACGCCCTGCTTATCTTCTCCACGGCGAAGGTGTAGGCGAGGTGGGGTAGTAACTGCCTCCATCCCAGCTCCGGGAACCTGCCCCTGAGCGCGCTGTACGGGGTGTGGGCGAGAAGCTTGACTTTCAACGTCCCTCTTTCTCCAGGAACCGTATGTCGGGCGCGACGCCTTTCAAGGAGGCCGCCAGGGCGTCGGTGAAAGGCGTTTTTTTCTTCTGTATGTACTCTATTGCTGCTCGGAGGTTGCCGCTTACAAGCCATCGGCTCTCATCGAGCCTCGTGAACTCGAGGAACCTTGAGCCGAGGGCGGCTTGCAGCACCTCTCCGTCCGTGGCCTCCAGCAGCCAGACCAGGCGGTTGTGCTCCAGTATGCTGCCGTGCTGAACCTCCGCCCTGCCCACCACCTCCCTCACCCTCTCGGGTTTGTCGAAGAGCCTGTCGTACAGTGTGCTTGGCTGGGCCCCACTGGTGGTGGTGAGCATGCTGGTGGCTATCATGGTCTCCACGTGGGGGGTGTGGGCTACGAGCTCCAGCCTCAACACAGGCACCTATACGGGTGATACCTCGGGCTTCTTGGGCTTGGCCTTGAGCTCCTGGGGCACGTCCACTGCCCTGACAACGTTTATGCTGTTGATGACGTAGATGGGTGTGCCGTCTGGCTCGTAGCGTTTCAGGCGTTTGACGCCCCTGAGCACCAGCTTAACCTTGAGGGTGGTGCCGTCGGCCAGCCTGTACTCGTTCCAGTGC
>CAZBUI010000246.1:0-2636 GCA_964495055.1 uncultured Candidatus Bathyarchaeia archaeon
CCCCGACACAGTCACGCCGGGCGTCGACGTGGCCACGGGCTCACTGGGCCAGGGCCTCAGCGTGGCGGTGGGCATGGCCCTCGCGGCCAAGATGGACGACGCGCCGCACAGGATCTACGTGATCCTAGGCGACGGGGAGCTCCACGAGGGCCAGATCTGGGAGGCAGCCATGACGGCGGCCCACTACGGCCTAGACAACTTGATCGCCATAGTAGACAGGAACCAGTACCAACTCACCAGCACAACGGAGCAGGTGAAGTCCGTTGAGCCGGTGTCGGAGAAATGGCGCTCCTTCGGCTGGAACGTCATCAACGTCAGCGGCCACGATGTCTACGCGGTCCTAGACGCCATGGAGGTCTGCGAGCACACGAAGGAAAAGCCCAGCGTCATAGTCGCCAAGACGACAAAAGGCAAGGGGGTGAGCTTCATGGAGGGCAACAGGTTCAGCCGGAGCATACCTAACGCCTCCCAGCTGAGGCAGGCGCTGGAGGAGCTGGGGGAATAGCCGCCGTGGCTACACTCAACCCGCCTGCTACAGAGGGAGGCGACGCACAGGGATGAACAGCGTGAGCTACGCCGAGGAGATCGGCCCTCTGAGGGACGAGATCGACAGGCTCAACGAGGAGATACTGGAGAAGATAAGCGGACGCGTAGAAGTCGCTCTGAAGATAGGCGAAGTGAAGAAGAGGCACGGGATGCCTGTCGTGGACCATGCACGGGAGGAGGACGTCCTAGACCATGTGGGCGGCCTGGCCGCCAACCGGGGACTGGACCCTGAGGGAGCCCGGCGGGTGTTCAGGGAGATCATCGACCTGTGCGTCAAGGCCGAGGAGGAGCAGCCATGAGGGTGGCGTTCCAGGGAGAGCTCGGCGCCTACAGCGACGAGGCGATCACCTCCCACTGGGGAGATGCCGCCGAGCCTCTGCCCCGCCCCTACCTGCCCGACGTCTTCGACGCCATCGAGGAAGGCAACGCGGAGCTGGGGCTAGTCGCCGTGGAGAACAGCATCCACGGGAGCATCGTCAGGACCTTCGACCTCCTCAACGAGCGCGCCATCAAGGCCCAGGGAGAGACCGTCCTCAGGATAGTTCACTGCCTGATAGTCAACCCCGGCGTCGAGGCAGGGGATGTGAAGAGGGTTTACAGCCACCACCAGGCGCTAGGCCAGTGCAGGGAGTACCTTGAGAAGCATGGACTCGAACCCGTGGGGGCCTACGACACGGCGGGCAGCGTCAAGATGTTAAAGGAGCAGGGCATCATGGACGCCGCCGCCATCGCGAGCCAGAGGGCCGCCGAGGTGTACGGCATGAAGATCCTTGAGAGGGAGATCGAGACCCACAACGAGAACTACACCAGGTTCCTCGTCGTCGGAAAAGAGGAGCCGAAGCCGACGGGCGTGGACAAGACCAGCCTGGCGTTCGTGGTCGCTCACCGGCCGGGGACCCTCGTGAACGCGTTGAACACCCTGGCAGGGAGAGGGATCAACCTGTGCAAGATAGAGTCAAGGCCCCTGGTGGGGAAGCCGTGGGAGTACATATTCTTCGTAGACTTCCACGGCCACGTGAAAACCCCCGAGGTCGCTGAGGCTCTCAAGGAGTTTAAGAGCCACACAAGCTACATGAAACACCTAGGCTCCTACCCTCGATTCGCCGGTTAGCCGGGGGCAGGCTATCCTGCCCTAAACCGTAAAATACCCGGCAGACGCAACAGCCCCGTCTGAGTTGAAGGCAGCTGTCATTGGCGCCGATGGGAAGATGGGACGGTGGCTCGTCCACCACCTGGGCCGTCTAGGGCACACGGTACACAAGGTAGACCTTAGAACAGGTGAGGGGGAGCGGGAGCTGGAGACGGCCGACCTGTTAGTGGTCTCCGTGCCGATAAAGGCCACCCCGGAGGTACTATACCAGGCTTCCGGATACATGAAGCCGGGGGCGGTCCTCGCGGAGATCGCTTCCCTCAAGGAGGGCGTCGTGGAGCCGTTGATGGCGTCCACAGAGAAGAGGCTAGTCCCTCTCTGCGTGCACCCCATGTTCGGTCCCACCGCCGAGACGCTGGACAACAGAGCGGTGGCCTTGGTGCCCATGGTGGACGTTGGGCGCGAGGCGGAGCTCGCCGAGAGCCTCTTCCCGGGGGCCGAACTGGTCACCGTGGAAGCGGAGGCCCATGACGCCTACATGGCTATCGTCCTCTCGCTGCCTTACCTCATCAACATGGCCTTCGCCAAGACCATGGAGGGCATGGACCTTGAGAAGCTGCGGAGGCTTGGGGGAACCACTTTCACCCTCCAGTACACGTTCGCCCAGAGCGTCGTGGCGGAGAACACCGAGCTCGTGGAGCACCTCCTGTCGCAGAACAGCCACCTCGACGACGCACGGAAGGCGTTCATGGAGGCAGTGAAACAGACGGTGGAGTCGGTGAAGGAGGGGAGGTTTGCCGAGACCCACGAAGACGTGCGGCGTGCGCTAGAGGCCGATCCATCCTTCTTCTCCGCCTAGGAACGCCGTCGACGGGCCTACGAAGCCGTGAAGGATCACGGCTTTAAAAATGTGGACAACCATTTTTAATCCATGATAAGTTTAAGCGACGTCTACGCCGCGAGGAAAAGGGTGTCTAGGTGGGCGAGGAGGACCCCCATG
>CAZBUI010000247.1:0-2613 GCA_964495055.1 uncultured Candidatus Bathyarchaeia archaeon
GTGACGGTGTGGTTCACGGGTCTGCCGTGCAGCGGCAAGACCACCATAGCAGACAGGGTCGCGGAGAAGTTGCGCGATCAGGGACACAGGGTCGAGCGCCTAGACGGCGACATCGTCCGCAAGAGCCTGACCAGCGACCTGGGCTTTAGCAAGGAGGACCGGGACGAGAACATTAAACGCGTGACCTTCGTGGCCAAGCTCCTCACCAAGAACGGCGTCAAGGTGCTGGCCACCTTCGTCTCACCCTACAGGGAGAGGCGCAGTAAGAGCAGGGAGGAGATAGGCGAGTTCATGGAAGTCTACGTGCGGTGCTCAGTCGAGGAGTGCATGAAGCGCGCCGTGAAAGGCATGTACAGGAAGGCGATGGCGGGCGAGATAACGGGCTTCACCGGCGTGGACGACCCATACGAGGAGCCGCAGAACCCCGAACTCGTGCTTGACACGGACGAAGAGACGGTCGAGGAGAGCGTCGATAGGGTCCTCGAAAAGATGGAGAGCCTAGGCTACCTAGAGTAGGACCCCTTCAACTGGGGTCTGGGAAGAAACTGGTTGAGGAGTATCAGTCCACCACTATCATGGTGAGGGTGCTGCGGACGTGGCTGAGGCGCCTGATCTTGGATGTGATGACCTCCTTGAGTTCCTGCATGGTGTCCGCTTCCAGGCGCACGACGTAGTCGTAGACTCCGTAGACTCCGTAGACGTCGTGCACCTCAGGGATTCCCTCTAGGGCTTTCTCTACCTCCTCTCCTTCACCTAGATCGGTGTTTATTAACACGAAGGCGATGCTCATTGCTATACCTAAGTGAAAAACTTTGTATATTCTTTTAACCTTTTCCAACGCATAAAAACACTGGATATTATTCTATATACTCAGGTCATACATTTTTACTGCATTCAAGTAGCAGGGGTGTCTTCGTCGTTCGTCGATTAATTGTTCGTCAAAAGTTTTAATATGGTTATTTCCCCTGCCGGTTATGAGTGTTTTGAGTCTGTATCGACGGGTTTCCGTGATCGGGGCAGGGATGACGCGGTTCCACCACAGGCTCCACCAAGACAAGCAGGGGCGGGAGCTGTTCGTCGAGGCCGCGCTGGAGGCCGCGGAGTCCGTGGACAACGGCTTCGCCTTCGGGGACGCCGACGCCCTATACGTGGGATACTTCAGCAGCGACATGTTCGAGAGGCAGGGGCACACCGCCGCGCTGATGGCCGACTGGCTCGGGATGAATCCCAAGCCCGCCATGAGGGTCGAGGACGCGTGCGCCAGTAGCGGCGTCGCGGTCAACGCCGGCGTCCAAGCCATCGCCTCAGGGATGTACGACGTGGTGGTGGTGGGGGGCGTCGAGAAGATGAGGACCATGGGCACCACCGAGGTCACGGACACCCTGGCGATGGCGTCCGACGCCAACTACGAGGCCGGCGTCGGGTTCACGTTCCCCGGGCTCTACGCGGCCATCGCCTCCGCCCACTTCAGCAAGCACGGCTCGACGTGGGAGCAACTCCAGCAGATCGCCATAAAGAACCACGAGAACGGTAAGAAGAACCCCAAGGCCCAGTACCAGGAGACCGTCAAGGAGATAGCGGACAAGCTGGGAGAGAGGAACAACATTAGCTTCCGCGACGAGATGGAGTTCCTGTCATCGCCACTGAATCCCATGGTGGCGAGCCCCCTCAGGCTGTTCGACTGTTGCCCCATCTCCGACGGGGCCGCCGCCGTCATACTAGCCGCGGACGAGGTCGCAGGAAAATACACGGACACGCCCGTCATGATCGCGGGCATCGGCCAGGCGTCTGACACCATGGCCCTCCACGACAGGGACGACTTCACAACGCTGAGAGCCACCAGCGTCGCCGCGAGGCAGGCCTACGGGATGGCCGGTGTCGAGGCGAGGCACGTGAATGTGGCCTGCGTCCACGACTGCTTCACCATCGCCGAGGTCGTCGCCACCGAGGACCTCGGGTTCTTCGCCAAGGGCGAGGGGGGAAAAGCGGCGTCGGAGGGAAGGACGGCGCTGGACGGGGATAAGCCCGTGAACCCCGACGGCGGCCTCAAGGCCAAGGGCCACCCGGTGGGGGCCACGGGCGCCGGGATGGTGTACGAGATGTTCAACCAGCTGCGGGGTCAGGCGGGTGAGCACCAGATCGCCGACGTGGAGATCGGCCTGGCCCACAACGTGGGGGCGGCGGGAGCCACCGCCACGGTCCAGATATACAGGAGGGGCTGAGGTGACAGAGTACACTGTCAAGGCGTACAAGGATCACATGATGAACGAGGAGCTCATGGGCGTCGAGTGCAAAGGCTGTGGACACATCATGCTGCCGCCGAGGCCCATCTGCAACAAGTGCGGCTCCATGGACCTGGCATGGAAGCGGTTCGGAGGCGGGGGAGTCGTCTCAGCCAAGACGGTGGTGGAAGTCCCTACCACGAGGTTCCAGGAAAGATGCCCCTACGGCGTCGTCATAGCCACAATGGACGAGGGGGCCAGCGTGAGCGGTCTCCTGCTGGACGAAAAAGTGGAGATAGGCTCCCGGGTGGAGGCCGCCTACGTGAAGGACGAGCACGGCGTGGTCCTCGCCTTCAAGGCAGGGTAGCTACTCTCCTTTGAACTCGGGTCT
>CAZBUI010000248.1:0-2609 GCA_964495055.1 uncultured Candidatus Bathyarchaeia archaeon
GGCTCGTGGCTATGGCGCGGGTGAGGTCGGTGACGTTCTCGCCGGTGAGGTCCAAGCGGCTGCTGCTGTAGGTGCTCGGCTTCGTGCTCACCCTGATGCCTCCTTCTCGATCTTGGCTTCGAGCTCCTTGAGGCCCTCCAGGATGGCCTTGGGGTTGACCCTGCCGAGCTCGCCCTGCATGATGCCGATGAGGCGGGCGTCGACTTCCTGCCGTATCTTGGCGCTGCTGAGGGCGCTGCCGATGCTCTCCAGGATGGTGTTCCTGGCCTTGAGCTTGGTGTTCTCCTCGCTGAGCTCCTCCACCACGTTACGGACCATCAACACCATGGCGAGGGCGCGGTCGCACTCGATCCTGGTGGAGTCCTCCGTCTCGGTGACCTTCTTGACGCAGAGGCTGGTGAGGTTCATGCCCCGGCCCGAGACCAGGACAGGGTACTCGTCGACGATCTCCAGCTTCCTGCGCTTCACGAAGCCGTCCCGCCAGTACTTGGGGCTCACGCCCACCACCTTGTAGCCGTCGTCGTCCAGGTACATGTGGTCCAGCTGTATGCCGTTCGCCTCCAGCCTGAGTAGGCCGCGGCTCACCGCGTAGGGCTTGGCGAGCTGGTAGGCGAGGGCTGCGGCGAGGCCCCACGGGATCAACATGTATAGGTCGGGCAGGTACCGGGCGCCGAGGCCTATCCCCAGCGCGGGGACCGTGAGGGCCCACTGGCTGGTGATCCTGGTGCGCTTCTTGAGCCAGATCCCGCTGGGCACGCCGAGGACCGTGGCGGCGACCATGGCCATGAGCATCTGGGTGAACTGCTCCTCGAGCCGCTCCTCGAACGCCGTCACCGGTATCAGGGCGGGCGGCGGCGGCGGCGCCTTGACGTTGAACGTGGCCTGGTCGAATATCTTGTAGCGGTCACGCAGCAGCAGGTGGTGGCTGCCGCGGAGGCTCCACTCGTATGTGAACAGGCCCTCGTAGGTGATCCTGGCGGCCTCCTCGCCGTCCAGCTGTATGATGAGCGGGTTGTCCTCGTCCGCGCCCCAGACGGCCACCCTGAGGGTGATGCCGTCCTGCTGGTACTCGGCGCCGTCCGCGGGCATCCCGAAGATGAAGATGCTGAGGGTGGCGCTCCTCCACCTGGGCAGGGTCTCGACGCGGACCTGGGGCTCCGGCGCCTCCGCGCTGGCGAGGGGCAGGAAAAGCAGCAGGGCCAGGGCGGCGAGTGCCAGGGCTGCGAGGAGCTGAGGGGCTTTCACCCCTCCCGGTCCTCCCTGGTGGACCCGTAGAGCACGAGGCCTGCGCCGAGGAACCCGGTGACGCCGGTGATCACCCACTTGTTGGCCGCCAACAGGTCGCCCACGGTTGTGCCGCCTCCCTCAGGCTCGCCGGATACCTGGTCGCCCGCGTCGGGCGTCTCGTCGGCGCCAGGTGTCTCGTCGACGTCGTCGGTGTCCAGCAGGTCGTAGATGTGCTGCTTGGCGCCCTCCAACGATGTGAACTCGGGCGTGGACTCGCCGCCTGACGTGCCCCAGTACACGGGGTCGTCGTAGCCGCGGCGGTAGATCTCCCAGGTGTCGCCGTCGCGGTGGATTGTGTACACCAGGGTGTCGTAGTACTCGGCGTCCAGGTAGGCCTCCAGGTTGGTGACGTTGTCCCAGAGGGTCGTCGTCTCGCCGCTGGGGCCCTCCGCGTAGTAGAGGCCGTACCCGTCGAGCCGGTAGACGGTGAAGTCCCGGTGCTGTTCCACCAGCGTGGGCTCGTCCAGCCAGCTGTCGATCTTGTTGCGGCAGCTCTGTATGGGGGAGCCGGTGGGCCAGGTCTGGGGGTCTCCTCCGGTGTCTATTCCCCACACCCCTATGTTGGGGAAATAGTAGATGTCGAAGCCCCGGTACGTCTCCTCGAGCTGGGTGTCCCAGTAGGCCATGACCCAGCCCAGGCCGCCCAGGGCCGTGAAGAGGGCTGCGGCTAAAAAAACGCAGCCGAGGGTCTGATACTTGTTCGTTTTTGGTCTCATCTTCTTTTTCTCCTCTCCCTCAGTGTCCTTGCTACGATGACTGCGGTGGCCACCACTGAGGCTATGGCCGCCACGTCCAGGGTGACGGGGAGGTCCGCGACGCTGAGCGGCGGCAGGCTGTACCAGCTCGCCGAGTAGCTCATGTACGTGATCTCCAGCTTGGGGGCGACTGTGGGGTTATGGTCGTAGCTGTAGGCGCCTATCCGCTCCTGGGCGCCTCCCCAGCCCTCCGTGTCGTCCTCCACGAACAGCAGGATGTCGTTGCCGCTGCTCCAGCCGGGGCGGTCCACTATCTCCTGGACCACCGCGCTGATGTCGGGGCTGCTGAACCACGTATGGCTGCTGTAGGATCCGGGCGTCCAGCTGGTCGAGTTTCCCGTCCTCGTCTTAGCCAGAAAGGAGCTCAGCGAGCCTGGAGAGCCGGCGTCGTCGATGTCGTTCCCGCGGATTATCACGGTGGGGGCGCCGTCCCTGTACCGGAAGTTCCACGATAGGTACGCCGACTCGATCGCGGCGCCCTGGGGGACCTGGATCATGGTGAACCTCTGCCAGCACCCCCAGTCGTAGAGGTCGCTGGAGTAGTCGCCGGCGTTCTGGGCGGTCGCG
>CAZBUI010000249.1:0-2607 GCA_964495055.1 uncultured Candidatus Bathyarchaeia archaeon
CCGGGAGTTCGTCGAGGCCGTAGAAGTCCAGGCCCAGCTCCCCGGCGATCTCATGGATGAGAGACCTGCCGCCCTCGACTATGAATGCCCCAGGCTTCAAGGTGGCTTCATCCAGCTCTAGGGCGTCCATGCACCTGTATAGGCCGCTGCCGGCGTCGAGGAACCTGTTCACAGCCTTGTACGAGTAGTTGGGTGCCGCCGAGAACGCGTAGTAGTTCTTGCCGCGTCTATGCACGGTGCCCTTGGGCAGGGCGGGCATGTCAACGGGTATCAGCTTGGCCTCGAACGCCGTGTCCACCCTCTTCACCTCGACGCCCAGCTGCAGGCTCACCGTGTGGGCCGTCACGTCGTAGGGAACCTTCGGCGGCGCGTCCGGGCTCTCCCTGAGATCCGGGTAGACCTGCCTCTCAAGCAGCGTCTTGGCGAAGTTGCCGTACGCCTGGGCGTACAGCACCACGTGGCTGCCCGCCGGGTACTCGACGCCGTCCGCCGTGAAACGCTCCTCCGCCTCGTGGACCTCCACGTCCCCCATCCTGAGGACCCAGATGAGCTCCTTGACGGCCCCGGGGTCACGCTGATCCCGCGGGATAACGAACGCGTAGGGCCCGGACGCTGGCTCCAGCGCCCTCCGCCCCATCGCTAGGGTGCCCCTGAGCCAGCGCTTCCTGTGCTTCGCGGCCGTCTGGAGGCACGCCCACGCCGCCGTGAGCTCGTAGTCTATGATGTCCCTGAGGGTCCAGGCGCCCCCCTTCCACGGGACGGGGTGGTTCCACCTCGAAGCCTTGGGGTTGAACCCCCGCTCCGTCTCCAACTCGTCGGGCTTTATCTCGATGGGTGTGGCGATCTTCACCGACGCAGCCTCGCTGAGGATGCGTATGCCGCCGTGGTGGTGCTGGTACGCCCTAGCCGGGGTCCACGCGTCGAACACCCAGTGGGTGGCTACCCCGCCCTTCCCCTCCCGGGCCAGGGCGTCGGCCATGCTCATGCCCATGAAGTTGACGCCGCTGGTGAGCAGTGGGTCAATGTTGGGCTCGTAGGGGTCTGTGAACGGCGGCACGTAGAACCTGGGCCCCTTGCTGCCCATCTGGTGGATATCGTAGACTATCTGGGGGTGCCACCTGTTGTGGACGTGCTCTATGGCTAGCTGGGTCTCCTTCAGCGTGAACATGTACCAGTCCCTGTTGTTGTCGTGGCCCGCGTAATGGTGGTAGACGTAGGGAGGCCCGCTGCCCTCGTACTCCGTGCCCAGGTGCTTGTTGTACCAGTCGCAGACGATCCTGTTCCCGTCGGGGTTCAGGCTGGGCACCAGGAGGAACACCACGTTCTCCAGCACCTCCGCCACCTCGGGGCTGTCCTCCGTCGCCAGCCTGTGGAGCAGCTCCATGCTCATCTGGCTGCCCCCCACCTCGGTGCTGTGGATGCTGCAGCTGATCATAGCCACCGTCTTGCCTTTCTCGATGAGCTCGGCGGCCTCCTCCTCGCCGAGTCCCGCGGGGTTACCCAGCCTCAGCTGTATCCTCCTAAGCTCCTCCAGGTTTTCGAGGTTCTCGGGCGAAGAGATGGTGGCCAACAGGAAGGGGTTGCCCAGCGTGGTCTCCCCCAGCTCCTCGACCTTGACCCGAGGCGACGCCTCGCCCACCTTCATGAAGTAGTCTACAATCTCCGGCCAGTCGGCCAGCTTGCGGTCCGTTCCCACGTTGAAGCCGAGATGCTCCTCAGGGGCCGGAACTCCTTCGATTGACATGGTTTAGAATAGATCAAACCTCTAGTTAAGATCAACGAATAAACCTAAGAACCGGGAGGACAATCCATAGAGAATGGACGAGGAGACCGGGGAGGACGAGTTCAAGGAAGTAACCGAGGCCCAGCAGGCGAAGCCTCAGGTAGAAAGCATCAGGGAGCCCAACAACACCGACTACCTTGCTGGGGCTATGCTCGCCAACGGTATAGTGTGGATATGGATGCAGGCGCTGAGCCTCATAGGGGAAGACGCTTTCATCTTACCCAAGAGCCTGTTGGCGGACCTCAGCTTCATCATCTACATCTTCGGGGGCTACTACGCGGCGACCCAGGTCTGCAAGAGGGCCGACACAGGGCACCTCATGGTGGGGCTGAAGACGGCTGGCTACGCCTCGGTCATGGCGCTGGTGATAATGCTTACCATGATCAGCCAGCTGAACATAGGCATAGCGTTGTCCATCTCGATAAGCCTCTTCGTCGGCGGCGTTCTAGCCGGATACATGCGCATCAGGAAACGCCTCCAGAAAAGGCGGCTTGAGCTCGAGGCAAGTTCTTAAATCTTAAACGACTCTACAAGACAATGCATACGTGACCACGATGTTCTGGGACGAAGATCTGACGTCTGAGGACGTTGACGATATAGTTGAGTGGACGGCGAGGGAGATATACAGGTACGGCATGGAGACCGCCGCCATACTATTCCTAGAGAGCTATAAGCCCATGAGCCGTGTGGGTGCGAGCATGGGCCAGGTCTTCCTTTTCCCCCTGCTGCCCCTCTTCGGCGACAGCGCGATAGTCAAGGGGGACAAGTTCTTCCGGACTTTCCAGGAGCACGAGAACGTGGAGAAGCTTATACAGAGGCTGGAG
>CAZBUI010000250.1:0-2594 GCA_964495055.1 uncultured Candidatus Bathyarchaeia archaeon
CGTGTTCGCGATAATGGCGGACGCGACGCCCCTGGCCATGAGCAGCACCGTCTACCAGATGTACATGAGCTGGAGCTGGATAGGCAACATCCCGGCCAGCATACTCATAGGCTACCTCCTGGGGATCGGGCTGGTCCCCACGGTGCTGGTGCTCAGCAGCGCCAGCGTGGTGGTGCTCCTTCTGGGCCTCTTCGTCAAGCCCTACGAGGCTGGGAAAGCGTCCAGGGTCTAGCGCCCCTTCAGCTTCAACCCGCAGCCCACCAGACGCGTGAAGCGCTCGTCACGGGTCTCCAGCTCCAAGCCCCTGGAGAGGGGTGGGCCTCTATGATCACGTCGGCCTCGGAGACGGTCTCCCCCCTGAGCGCAGCCAGTCGAGTACACGGTAGCACATCAGGACGGCGGCGGCGAGCCCTTGGACGGGGTGACACGTCTCCAGATGCCTCATCAGCTCCGGCCGCTTGTTTTCGGGCACGCCTCTGAGGAGCTCAGGGTGATGACGGAGACGAAGCCTGCTCTGGGCCCGCCGTGCCGAAGGCCGTCTAGGACGACGCCGGCATCTATGAGGGCCATCTCTGGCTGAGCCTCTCCCTGAGCCTCTGGCTGGAGCGGCGCATGCGTTCGTAGTCCTCGTCCGTGAGCAGCTCGCGGGTCTTCTCGAAGGCGCGGCGACGCCTCGCATCGTGCAACCGTCCCCCCGAAACCGAGGCCCTCGAGTCCCCATCCTAAATCGGTGTTGCATCCAGGGCACTTACCCGGCCATGTGAAGGGGGGCTCGGCGGCCCTGATGGATGTTCAAGTATACTGGATTTGCAAAGATTCACGTGAAGTATTGTTGAAAACTGATACATACACAGGGATAAGTATCCATCCACGGATAAGGGGCCATGGAATCCCAGCTGGAGACGGCGCCGCGGGGCGTGCCCGGCGAGGAGACGTACTGCGGGGAAACCCTGGCCAACATGGAAGAACTCAAGAGGCTCATATCCATGGAGGTGAGGCTCACAGGCATGCTCCTGGGCAGAGCCATCACGGTGGAGCAGTACCACACGGTGTACGCCGGGTACGAGACCAGGATCCTGAGCACCCTGGAGCTCAAGGAGATGCACCTGAAGCGTTTCAGCGAGGACCTAGAGGGACTCCGGAGGAGGCTCCGGGACGTGGAGGAGGAGAAAGAGCTGCTGGAGGCGCGGAGGGAGATAGGTGACATAGCCGAGGACTCCTACGCGCTCAAGAGGAGGGCCGTGGACTGGGACATGGCTCGGCTCCAGGCGGGGGTGGACAGGGACCTGAGGTGCATAGGGACCATCGAGGCGCTGCCCGGGCAGGTGGACCCGGGGGATGTCTCGGCCATAGAGGCTTATATGGCGGACGGCATGGCGGCCGTTAAGGACGCCGGCCTCGACGGGGAGACCGAGAAGAGGCTGAGGGCCAGGGTCAAGAGGCTGGCCCAGCTGGTCGGCGCAGCCTAAGACCTCATAACGGCCTTTACCGCCCGGATTATCTTGTCTTTATCGGGGAGCACGTGGCGCTCTAGGTTTCTGTTGAAGGGTAGGGGGATGTTGGGGTTGGCCACCCGGGCCACGGGGGCCGCGAGGCTGTGGAAGCCCTTCTCGGCCGCGATGGCGGCGACCTCGGCGGTGAACCCGCAGCGCTCGTAGTCCTCGTCCACCACGACCAGCCGCCCCGTCCGGGCCAGGCTGCGGAGGATGGCCTCCTCGTCCAGGGGCACCAGGGTGCGTGGGTCCAGCACCTCGACGCTGACGTCGCCCCTGAGGCTGTCCGCGGCCTGGGCCGCCTCGCCGACCATCCTGCCCGTGGCCACAACGGTGACGTCCGCGCCCTCCCGCACCAGGTTGGCGACCCCGAAGGGCACGGTGTACTCTTCCCTGGGGACCTCGGCCTCCGCCGGGTATAGGAGGGTGTGCTCGAAGAAGGCGACGGGGTTGAGGTCACGTATGGCGGTGACCAGGAGGCCCTTGGCGTCGTAGGGGCTGCTGGGCACGGCGACCTTGACGCCGGGCATGTGGGTGTAGAGGGCGGTGAGGGTCTCGCTGTGGGTGGCGGCCGCGCCGCCCGAGGCGCCGTAGATGCAGCGGAGCACCATGGGGACGTTGACCTCTCCGCCGGTCATGTACGTGGTCTTGGCCATCTGGTTGAGTATCTGGTCCATGGCGACGAAACCGAAGTCCACGAGCATGAGCTCAACGACGGGCCTGAGGCCGGCTATGGCGGCGCCGACGCCCGCGCCTATGAACGCGGTCTCGGTGATGGGGGCGTCCCTGACGCGCTCCCGGCCGAACTCCTCCTTGAGGCCCCTGGTGGCGGGCCTCCAAGCGCTGCTCACGTTCTCGCCGAAGAGGATGACGTGGGGGTCGCGGCGCATCTCGGCCCTGAGGGCCTCGTTGACGGCCTCGGCGTAGGTGATGACCCGGGTCATCGGTCTTCCTCCACGTAGACGCCCGTGTATGCGTCGATGAGCGGGGGCTCGGGGCTGCCGGCGGCGTAGTCGATGGCCTCCCGGACCCTGGCGGCTTCGGCCTCCCATATCTCGGCGTCCAGGCCCTCAGTCAGCAAGCCCCTGCCCGTGAGCCTCT
>CAZBUI010000251.1:0-2549 GCA_964495055.1 uncultured Candidatus Bathyarchaeia archaeon
GAGCACCGCCTGCAGGGTCTCCGGGGTGGTGATGAGCATATCGGGGGGGCTGCGCCTCATGTAGCTACGCTCCCTCTGGCTGGTGTCCCCGTGTCGGACCCCGAGCCTTATGTCCAGCCTGTTGCACCAGTAGGTCATCCTCTCGAGGATGTCCCTGTTCAGCGCCCTGAGCGGCGTTATGTATACTATGCTGATGCCGGGCTGGCGGCAGCCAGAGAGCAGAAACCTGTGGAGGACGGGCAACATGGCTGCCTCGGTCTTCCCGGTGGCCGTGGCCGAGATGAGGAGCACGTTCTTGCCCTCCAGTATCTTGGGTATGAGCCGTCGCTGGGGCTCCGTGGGGTTCTCGAACCCCCTCTGGTCTATGAGCTTTCTGACGGGTCGGCACAGCTGTGAGAAGACGTTGTCGTCTGTCAAGGCGTCGGCAACCTTCTACGCGGCACGGAATATAAAGAGTATCAGCGGGGCCTGACAGGGAAGCGTTTTTAGGCGAGGCTAACAACCCTAGTTGATACATCTTGGTTAAAATAGGTATAATGATCTGTGACAGGAACCGGAAGTGCACGGGCAACAAGTGCTTCAGGGCCATCAACGAGCGGGACGGCACCTTCAAGAAGATACCGGGGGATGAGCCCATCGAGGTGGTGGGCTGGATAACCTGCGGCGGCTGCCCCGGGGAGCGGCTGGAGTTCTCCCCCGCCGACATGAAGAAGTACGGCGCCGAGGTCATCTACTTGGCGTCGTGTTACCTGGCGGGCTACCCGCCGTGCCCCTACCTGGAGGACCATAAACGATACATCGAGGAGTACGTGGGGCTGCCGGTGGTCGTGGGCACCCACCCCATGCCCCAGAACTACATAGACTTCCACGAGAAGGCTGGGGACTGGAAGGGCTACGAGAAGTACCTCGAAAACGTCACCGGGGACCCCGAGGGCGCCCACAAGTATGACTCGACGCGCCCCGACTACACTGAGAGCCTGAACAAGTAGCGGACCAAACCGTGCAGAGAAGTACGCCTGTGCCTGGGGTCCGGGCAGCCCGGCGGGTAACCTTCATAATCCACCCTACATGATCGTTTCTCTGATGAGCGCGGACGACGAGCTTGAGAAGATTAAACGACAGATGATGCGGCGGATGATGGCCTCCACACCAGAGAAGCCGTCCCTGCTGCAGGACGGCCGGGTGAACGAGCTGACGGACGCCACCTTCAAGCAGGCCATATCCATGGCGGACAGGCCCGTTCTCGTGGACTTCTGGGCCGAGTGGTGCGCCCCGTGCAAGATGATGGCTCCCGTGGTTCACCAGCTGGCGGCGGATTACGCGGGCAAGGCGTACATAGCCAAGCTGGACGTGGACCACAACCGGGGCACGGCCATGAAGTACCGGGTTATGAGCATCCCTAACTTCATAGTGTTCAGGGGCGGCCAGCCCGTGGGCCAGACCGTGGGCGCCGTGGGCAAGCCGGGCCTGGTGCAGCTTCTCCAGCGCGGCTTGGCTAGTCTTTAATAACTTTTCACACCCTCATACACCATGGCTTACGCGGTGCGGCGGGAGCACGCCGTGGCGTTCCTCGGCGGCTTCCTCGCAGGCAAGATCATCGGCTCCCTGGTGAGCATGCTGCCCTTCTGGGGCTTCCTCATGGAGGATCCGTCGATATCCGAGATACTGTTGGAGGAGTTCATCTACCATCTGCTGTCCTTCAACCCGTACCACTACGCCCTCGCATTGATAGGCGGCCTGATACTGGCCATATGGACCGAGGGCAGACGCCTAGAGTGGGGGGCTAGATGAGCCCCTTCCGGACAGCCCGGGCGAGGACGCTGTCCGCCTCCATGTAGTCGTCCACGGCGCTGTAGGCTATCTCCTCGGCGGCCCTCTGAGCCTCCTCGACCACCCTCTCCTCGTCCATGGTCGTCACCGCCCTGTCCTCGACCACCATGGCGCCGTTGATCACCACGTCGGTGACCTCGTCTCCCCTGGCGCTGTACACTATGTTGGGCGCCACGTTCCTCACCGGCCTCAGCAGCACCGGCGTCATGTGAGGCGCCTTAAGGTCCAGAAGTATGACGTCGGCCTTCTTCCCCGGCTCCAGGCTACCCACCCTGTCGCCCAAGCCCAGCGCCGCTGCCCCGTCGGCGGTGGCGAGCCTCAGCATCTTCCACGCCGGCAGCAGGGTGGGGTCCCTGTGCCGTGTCTTATTGAGGAGGGCCGCCACCTTCATCTCCACCAGCATGTTGTGGTGGCCGTTGCCCGGCGCTTGGTCGCTGCCGATGGTGGCGTACCTGCCCCCGCTCCTGAGGAACAGGGCGAGGGGCGGCGTAATTCCGTCGATGCCGGCTATGCTTGCGGGGCACGACGCGTACCTGACTCCGCGGCTCGCCAGCAGCGCCACCTCGTCGTCGGTGGTCTGGTGGCAGTGGGCGGCGATGAGCCCGTCGTCCAGATACCCGATGCTGTCCAGATACTTTATGGTGGTAGTGCCGTACCTGAGCCTCATCTGTATCTCCTCCCGGCCCCCCTGGGCGACGTGGATGTGAGCCAGCTTCCCC
>CAZBUI010000252.1:0-2539 GCA_964495055.1 uncultured Candidatus Bathyarchaeia archaeon
AAAAAGTTAAACGACTAGTCTATCCGGCTATGGTCCTAGCCCGCCGAGAGCGTTCGTATATGCACATGAGGGGCACCATAATAGACCTCGAGACGATAGGCGGCTTCAACCATGCGTACCCCAACTGGGACCCACGGCACTACGCTAACATAAAGCCCCACCATATTCGGCTACCTCACAGGCGACACCATGACCCAGCACTGCGCAGAGAACACGGAAGAGATCCAGGAAATCATAGAGACCATGAGAGACACCCTACCCGGCCTCGAGCAGCCCTTCTACGCCCTGAACTGCGGCTTCGAGAGATGCATAATCGCCAACACATGCAGACAAGACCACCCCTTCCGGGACGTACGGGGAGACAGGCACCGCGGCTCCAAGTGGGCCATAAGGCAACGGCTGGGCATCCCTACCTACGACGACCCTTTCCACGGCGACGGCCTCCAATGCATACACCAATGGCACCGAGGCAACCACCGCGACTGCCTGCTGCACAACCGCGCCTGCCTACTCATAGAAAGAGACATCCAAGAACACGCAAGAGGAATAATGAGCGATAGAGACAAGATCTAAATTAAAAGAACTCATTCCTTTATTTATATCAGTAAATCATCCCAAACCTCGTTCTTGGATACTCCAAAGGTTTGCCGGGAATCGAAGCTGTTTGCGATCTCAACAACAAACTTCTAGCATCGCGTAAAGCATCTGTCCTACTTGCATAATGGCCTTGTTCCACCAACTCATAACCGATACATCAAGAAAATCCAAGACAAAAAGAATAGACCATAATGGGCCTAACGTTCTCAGATCTCTCCCGACGAGCTCGGTCCACGTCCCCGCAATAAGACCTTTAAAAACTGTATACGTAAAACTTAATACAAGCACTGTATTACAGAAAATGTAGAATGACTACCGTAATCTCGATCAGGGTACCAGACGAAACCAAGGAAAACATAGACAAATACGGCATAGAAGTCAGCACAGTCGCCAGAAAAGCCATCGATGAAGAAATAGAGAAAAGAAAACTCGAAGAAGCCAGAAAGGCAGCCGAAACCCTCGGAGAATTCCTCAGACAGATACCGGAAGAAAAAATCCTAGAAACCATCAAAGAGACCCGGAGAACCCGCTGATGCCTATCATCGACGCCAGCAGCATACAGGCAGCCCTCAGAAGACACGGAGCCGACGCGGCCCAGCTCCTACACGCCCAAACCATCCTAGACCTCACCCTATACGAGCTAGGCAACATCATATGGAAAGAAACCAATGACCCCGCCGAAGCAGAAACCCGGGCACAAGCCCTCGAAAAGCTTCTCTCGATCACCAAGATCCATAGGATAACCCCCCAGGCACTCCCAGACATCGCCAGGAACGCCGTCAAACACAGCTTAACCTTCTACGACGCAGCCTACCTCACAACCGCCCAAACCACCGAAGAGACCCTGATCACGGAAGACCATGAACTCCTAAAAGCCGCCACAGAAACAAGGCTCACAGCGACAACCCTAAGACAGCACCTAGAAACCCTCAGAAAATAACAGCCTGCACTCATCCTTCCGAGCCTGGTTATAACCTGGTCAAACATTCCATCCATACTGTACCCACCAAGTCAATATCCCCCGAGCCAAGATACGAGTTATAGACGAAACCCGCCCACCCGCCGATCACGGTGGAGATTGGTCCCCCTCCGTTTAAACCACTCAAGCAGGCTTGGAAACTCGCTAAGGAATTTTCCAACTTAATATTGTTTTGAATTAAAAACCGGTATGCGCGTTTCTTTACTTTTATTAAACATCAACTACGACGACCGCCCACGGCATAACCGCGCCTACGACTAATCGAGAAAGACATCCAAGAACACATAAGGGCATCATCACAGAGGAACCTTCATCCTAAGACTCATCGGTTTGAGAAGCTACGGCGGCCATCGATGCTTTAAATGCACAAGCTTGCTCTACTATCAACGGATGGTAGCATGACGGACGAGGTATATAACCGGAGCCTGCTGCTGGTCACGGCCTCCCGCTTCCTCATGAAAGAGTACGGCGAAGGGATACTCGACGCAATAGCCGACTACAAGAACAGCAGGACGAGGATGCGGTGGGCGGAGATAGCCCAGGCCACGGGGAGGAGCGACCCCGAGTACCTGTTCAGGCTGTTCAGCGACAAGGTCCACGAGTACCAGGTCATCAGGAAGACACCCGAAGCCCTCGAGGTCAAGGTGACACGCTGCGCCCACGCCGACGCCTTTAGGAGCCTCGACGCAACCGACATCGGATATAAGATGATCTGCATGGGAGACCACGCCGTCGCAGAGGGATTCAACCCCAAGATAAGGTTCACCAGACCCAAGACCATCATGGCCGGCGACGACAGCTGCCACTTCGTCTTCGAGCTAGACAAGGCACCGTGTTGAGAGCCGTTAGTTTAAGTGAACCGCGTCTGGAAGTTTTCTCCAGACACCACCTTATAAAGGAACCACGCCTCCAGATACTTGATTAGGTACCAAAGTACACTAGTCGAGGCACGTTAAGGGGTCG
>CAZBUI010000253.1:0-2499 GCA_964495055.1 uncultured Candidatus Bathyarchaeia archaeon
GGTTTATAGCGGGGAACTCCAGGATGGCTGACTCCTCGCTAATGGTGCCGCTGTCGCTTATGGTACATGAAGCGTTTTTCTGCAGTTTGAGATAGTCGTGGTACCCGAAGGGCTTGAGGAATCTGATCCTGTCATCCATCTTGGGAGCTCCAAGAGATTCCATCCTTTTTGAGGTTCGAGGATGTGTTGAAACTATGACTGGGCGGCTGTACATTTCGGCGATTCTGTTCAATATGCCGAGGATCTTCGTCAGATTCTCTGAGTTGTCCACGTTTTCTTCTCTGTGGATGCTCACGAGAAAATATTCTTTGGGTCTAATACCGAGTTCGGTTAGTATGTTTGACTGGTTGATCTGTTTCTCGTAGTGTTTGAGTACTTCGTACATGGGTGAGCCGGTGAGATAGATGCGTCGGTGGTGGATGCCCTCTGATAGGAGGTGGCGGCGTGCGTGCTCCGTGTAGACCAGGTTGAAGTCGGCTATGTGGTCGATTATTCGGCGGTTGATCTCCTCCGGAACGTTCGGGTCGAAGCACCTGTTGCCCGCCTCCATGTGGTAGACTGGTATCTTCATCCGCTTCGCCATGATGGCGGCGAGGCAGCTGTTTGTGTCCCCGAGGATGAGGACAGCGTCGGGGCTCTCCTCCTTCAGCACCTTCTCGGACTTGATTAAAGTCTCGCCGATGACGGTGCCGAGACTCCCGGTGTTCACCTCTAAGAAGTGGTCGGGCCTCCTGATGTCGAGGTCCTTGAAGAATATCTCGTTGAGCTCGTAGTCGTAGTTTTGTCCGGTGTGCACGATCTTGTGGTCGAGGTGCCCATCCAGCAGGGCCATGACTCGGCTCAGACGAATTATCTCGGGCCGCGTACCGAGTATCGTGACCACTTTGAGGCTGCTCTTCACGGAGAGGCCTCCAAGATAATAGACTCGTCAAACAAACTGGGCTCGTTCACTACCTCGTAATAGGTGTCGGGATCTTCCGGGTTGTAGAGCTCGCTTGTCCAGAAGAGCATGAGCAGCTCTTCTTCCCCAATGTTGATCAGGTTGTGAGTATAGAGGACCGGTATATCGATGTAGGCTGGTTTCTCTCCATCCAGAACATAGTCTTGAACGGTTGTGGTTCCCACCCTTCTCAACTGGACGAGAGCCCGCCCCTTTACTATGCTGAACCTCTCCACTTTCCTCCTGTGGTAGTGGTTGCCTCGCTCGACCCCTGGCTTCGTCGTCGAGAAGAACGCTTGGCCTTGGTTGAGGGACCTTACGGCCTCGAAGAGACGGCCCCGGTGGTCCTGTTTCACTTCGTATGGAATCGGGTAGTGGCCGGGCTCGATGTACGACCTGAAGGTGTTGAATAGATTGAGATCGAAGGGATCCGAGAGGTCAGGGATGACTTTCTCCTCCATGTACTGTTTTTTAAAGATTAGGAGTTTGTTCAGTAGGTCCCTCACCTTTATCTCCAGGTTGGGCGGCACCATCATCTCGTCGGACTCCAGCTCATACATTATTACCCGTTGCATCTTCTGGAGCACGTCGTCGATGTATACGAGGCCTATGGTCTGGTCATCCTTTATCTCTGGCTCCTGGCCGTGGGTGAGCTGGTGGCAGAACGTGGCGACCACGGAGTTATAGAAGGGCCTGCAGAAGGGCCCGTAGACGTTGGGAATGATTAAGCCTGTGAACTTGGCGTCGTTCTCGTGGGCCCACGCTGATAATGTCTGTCTGGCGTGGAGCTTGGATCTGCCGTAGGCCGTGTCTCGGCTCTCATGGATGGAGGAGGAGTAGATCAGGTGGGGCGTGGACCCTGCCCGTATGAGCGCCGATACGAGAATCTCGGCTAGCTGTACGTTGGTCTCGTAGACCTCCTCGTCTGGGCCTCGGTTGGCTCCGGCTAGGTGGACGACGGTGTCGCAGCGCTTGAGGAACTTGTCGAGCTCGTAGGCGTTCTCGAAGAATCTTCTCTGGTAGGGGATCAGGGTCACGTCTTCGTCGTTCTTCAGGTAGCTGTGCAGGTGTGAGCCGATGAAACCCGACTGACCTGTTATCCCTACTCTCACACGTTCACCTCTAGACTGGCTGGGTTATGACTGGTAGTTGTTCAGGGGGTGACGGCGGCTCGTCTCCCAGTTGCTCCTGTACCTCGCTGCATGACAGCAGGAGGGCTATGGTCTCGTCGAGGGTGAGCCTCTGGGTGTTGTTGGATGTGTATCCCTCGGCCGGGAGTTCCTCGTACTTGCCGGAGGAGAAGAACTCCTCGTAGTCGAGCCTCCTCAGGTTCCTTATCCTGTAGAACTCTTCGTTGCTCTCGGCCTTCATGAGCTCTTCGCGGGTGACCAGGGTCTCGTGCATCTTCTCTCCCTCCCTGACCCCGATTGTCTTGATGCCCTTGTCGTGGTTGAATATGATGGTCATGGCCTCCGCCAGGGTGCCTATGGTGGCGGCCGGGCTCTTCTTGACAAGCAGGTCGCCGTTCTCCCCTTGCTCTATGGCGTAGAGCACGAGGT
>CAZBUI010000254.1:0-2463 GCA_964495055.1 uncultured Candidatus Bathyarchaeia archaeon
CTTCATGAGAGAGAGAAAAGCCATTAGCCCTGTGATTGCCACGGTCATCCTGGTGGCTGTCGCCATCACCGTCGCGGTAGGCGTAAGCTACTGGATGGGCGGCATAAGCAGCCAGTACACACAGTTCGAGAAAGTCGAGGTGCAGACAGGCTGGTCGCAAGTAGATGTAGATGCAGCCTCTAGCCCTGTTGGCTGGATAATAAAACTAGCAATTAAAAACAGCGGTTCAGCTTCTTCAACAATCACCCACGTCTTCGTAAACGATATGCCAGTAGTACTAGTTGACGGAGGAAATGACGGAATTACAGGCAGCGATAAAAACCCAACAAGCCCAATATTGACTACTGCAATTGGAGCAAACATAGACGACGATGGCCTAACCTTAGAGGCAGGAGAGGACGCTTCAATCGAGGTCTATATTGGTGTCGATTATGGAGAGTTGAGCTCCGGCACAACGGTGAACATCAAGCTACACAGCGCTGGCGGCATGGACTACATCAAGCTGATAAGACTACCATAGCCGGCTAGTCTCCCCTTCTCTTCTTTTACTTTAGGAGGACAGATCTTGGAGATACTGAACAGGTTCATAAACAACAGGAAGGCGGGTCCGGAAACCGAAGAGAAAGTCGTAATCTCCAAGTGCAAACCTGATTATGAGATCATACACGAGTACTGGGTAAACGAGCCATACGCCAACATAAAGATCGTCACATCGGACGAGCTGGGCGAAGGCAACCACTATTTCGTAAACGAAGTCGAACTCGGAGAGGAACAGTTCAAAACGTATGAGACGATTGTGAGGATACTCAGCAAGGAATTCAGGTCTCCAAAGGGCGAACAAATAGATCCAAGGGACTACGTCTTCGAGCAGGCCGAGATAATCGCGGAGAAGTACCACAGGAGCCTCGGCAAGTTCACCATGGAAGAATGGGACCAGATCTTCTACTACGTCGTCAGGGACCTAATCGGCTACGGCCCGCTGCAGGCCATCATGGAGGACCCCGAGATAGAGGACATAAGCTGCAACGGAGTCAACATGCCCATATACGTATGGCACAGGCGTTTCGAGAGCATACCCACGAACATCACCTTCAAGAGCCACCAGGCGCTGAACGACTTCATAGTCAAGCTGGCGCACAAGAGCGCCAAGCACATCAGCAGCGCGCAGCCGGTGCTGGACGCCATGCTGCCGGAGAAGCACAGGCTGGCCGCCACCTTCATGAAGGAGGTGTCCCTGAAGGGGAGCACCTTCTGCATCAGGAAGTTCAGGGCCGAGCCCTACAGCATCGTGGACCTCATCAAGATCGGGACCCTCAACGAGAGGATCGCCGCCTACTTCTGGTTCATCCTCGAGTACAAGAAGAGCTTCATGATCGTGGGCGGAACCGGAGCCGGCAAGACAAGCACGCTCAATGCCCTCCTCAGCCTCATGAGCGAGAACGACAAGATCGTCACGGTCGAGGAGGTGCCGGAGCTGAGCCCGCCCGTAGCCAACTGGACGCAGCTGCACAGCAGGGAGAGCTTCAACTTCGGCGACGGCCCCAGCGGCAGCATAAGCCTCTTCGATCTAATCAAGGTGAGCCTGAGGTACAGGCCCGACTACGTCATCGTAGGCGAGGTCAGGGGAGAGGAGGCGTACGTGCTATTCCAAGCGCTCGCCACGGGCCACGGCGGCCTCTGTACCATGCACGCGGACAGCATAGACCGCGTCGTCAAGCGCCTCACATCGCCGCCCATGAACGTCAGCGAGGTCTATATACCGTTGATGAACATAGCCCTCTACATCCAGCGCGTCGAGCTGCCCAACAAGAAGGAAGGCCTAAGCTTCGGGAGAAGAGTCAGAACAGTGTCCGAGATCGCGGAGTACGACAACTACATCGAGGTCTCACGCTGGGACCCCCGGAAGGACGTGTTCAACACCTGGTTCAAGGACAGCTTCATACTTCAGCAGATATCGACCCAGAGCGGCATGTCGATGAAGGATATCCTCGAGGAGATAGACCGGCGAGAGAGATATATAGAGGAGATTGTTGAGAGTGGCGTCAGGAACCAGAGCGAGGTAGCCGAGAGGATACTCTCCTACTACAACAGACAGAGAGACCAGAGAGCGGACGGCGAAAAGAAGACGGATGTAGAGGAGGCGCCTGTCCCACTGGAGGAGGAAGCCACAGACCTCATAGACATGCTGAAGGATGCCTCCTCGTCGATGCTTGAAGACATAGTCGCTCAGCCACCCCCGGAGCAGGAACCCGGGCCAGTTGAGATCGAGGAGCAGGCAGAGATAGACGAGTCAGAACCTTCTGAGCTTGAGCCGATAGAGCTTGAGGCTCAGGAGATAGAGCCAGCGGAGCCAGAAGTCACGGAGCAAGACATCCTCGAGATAGGGCTTGAAGACGAGTTATCTACGCTTAATGACTTGGTTAAGAAGCAGGAGAACGAGCTGGACTTCGCGACCAAGGTTCT
>CAZBUI010000255.1:0-2418 GCA_964495055.1 uncultured Candidatus Bathyarchaeia archaeon
GGGCCGTCATAGACGCCGGGTGCCACTGCTTCATAGGCCACGGACACCACGCCATGAGGGGCATAGAGATCAGGGACGGCAGACCCATCTTCTATAGCCTGGGCAACTTCATATTCCAGAACGAGACGGTGTTCAAGATGCCCGCCGACTTCTACGAGCGCTACAAGCTGGACCCATACGGCGGCAAGATTAGCCAGGCCTTCGACGCCAGACAGGAGGCGCCACCCACTCCTGGCCGCCAGGTCCACAAGTGGTTCACCGACGACGAGAAGTACTGGATGAGCGTCACCCCCCGGATGGAGTACGAGGGAGACAAGCTAAAGGAACTCAGTCTCTACCCGATTGAGCTGGGGCAGGACAAGCCCAGGAGCCAGAGGGGGAGGCCGGTTCTCGCGGACGAGGAGATGGGTGCCAAGATACTGGGCGTCATCAAGAAACTCTCTGAGCCTTATGGGACCGAGATAAAGGTCAAGGACAACGTGGGCGTGGTGGAGCTCTAGCCCCACTTTTTCTTGCTGTGAAGCCCTGATACATACAATATAGCTGTTTTTTATGGAGCCGGCACAGACAGGTTGTTTGTGGTGGGCCGGTCACCAATTACCTTTTAACATGGCTCGGGATGTAACGACGTGGAAGTTAGGTGACTTGCCCAACCAGCATCTCAGCCCCCACCTAACTACTCCACCTATAATTATTCTATAAGCTACCAGAAAAGTTGTTAGTTTTTTTATAAGCCTTTTCGCCGTAAAGGGATACTGTGCAGTAGATGAAGATCGAGCGAGAAAGCGTCAAGTTGACGGCGACGATCTCATGCGCGGTCCTGTACGCGGTGGGCTGCTACATTACGTCGTATATAGTGTCTCCTTGGGGGGTGGGCCAGTTCAGGCCCGCCGTGGTGATACCCAGCCTCTTCGCCGTGGTCTTCGGGCCGTGGCCCGCAGGCGTGGGCGCCGCGTTGGGTACGTTCATAGCTGACTCCGTGAACCATGGCGGTTTCCACGTGGGCAGCCTCATCGCCGCGGTGCCGGGCAACTTCCTAGGTTTCTACCTCATGGGGTGGTACGTGGGGAAGAAGTTCACGTGGGGGAGGTTCATCACCGCCAGCGTGGTGACGCTGGTCTTCGCCAACCTCTTGGTGGCCGTCCTATACGTTGGCGTCTACATGAACCTGTTCCTGCACAGCCTGCCCCCGTACAGCTTGGGAGGGTTGACCATGTTCATCGTCGGGCTTACCATCTGGTGGTTCGTCACCATGCTTCCCTTCGTGGTGCTCATAACGCCTCCCCTCATAAGGGGCGTGGCCAGCACCTTCCCCTACCTGGTCGATGACAGCGTCATCGAGGCGACGCTCCTCGGGGACATCCCCGAGGAGGGGCTCGTGCTGAGCCTTCTAGCGCCCGGCGTGATGATGATAGTCCTTGGATTGGGCGTTTCATACACTGTGTTGGGGACTCAGTTAACGGGCTTCTTCGGGGAGCAGGCGGCTGAACTAATCGAAGTGATGACCTACGTCGGCGGCATCGTGCTCGCGGCGCTCGGGGGCGTCGTGTACCTGAAGACCCGTCAAAGATAGGCTCGTCCTCGAATCATGTGGTTTCAGAGCGTTTCTCTGACTGGTTTTTTATTCAATAGAAACAGTGTCTTCTACGTGAATAACGTTGGGTCTATGCGCTGATACCGTGATTTTCAACGGCAAGATCATCACCGTTGACGAGGAGAACTCGATAGCGGAGGCCGTGGCCGTCAGGGACGGGAGGTTCGCGGCTGTGGGCGGCAACGAGGCGATAAAGGCGTTGGCCGGCGAGTCCACCACTGTAATCGACCTCAAGGGGAA
This sequence comes from uncultured Candidatus Bathyarchaeia archaeon, assembly GCA_964495055.1. Lineage (GTDB taxonomy): Archaea > Thermoproteota > Bathyarchaeia > TCS64 > TCS64 > RBG-16-57-9. Next base: position 1,835 of record CAZBUI010000255.1, read on the forward strand.
GACCGCCATGCCCGGGATCATCGACAGCCACACGCACCCGGGGAGCATCGCATCGAGGTTCATGGAGGTGGACTGCAGGGCCCCACCAGTCAAGAACATACCCGAGATCCTCGGGATGCTGAAGGCGAAGGCGGAGGAGCTGGGCCCCGGCAGATGGGTGCTGGGGGCCAACTTCAACGACAGCAAGCTCGAGGAGAGAAGGCACATCACGCGGTGGGAGCTGGACGAGGCAGCCCCGGAGAACCCGGTGTTCATCGTTTCCGATACGGGCCACCAGGCCCTCGTGAACAGCCTAGCGCTTGAGTTATCCGGCGTCAAGGAGGAAACGCCTGACCCGCTGGGCGGGGAGCTGGAAAGGGACGGGGATGGCCGGCACACGGGGCTGCTCTACGAGAACGCCATGGGCCTCGTGCGGGACCACATACCGGAGTACACGGTGGCCGAGCTTAGGGAGAGCTTCAGTAAGGTGGTAGACCAGTTCAGCATGTGGGGCGTCACGTCCACCCACAACGCCAGCGGCCGCAGGGCCGAGATAAGGGCGTACAAGCAGCTTCTAGAGGAAGGTGTCAGGCAGGTGAGGATGA
>CAZBUI010000256.1:0-2380 GCA_964495055.1 uncultured Candidatus Bathyarchaeia archaeon
GCTACGAGCCCATGGACATCGACGGCAACAACCTGCTGCACCACCTGATGGGCGCAGAGATCAAGGTGGCGCGCCCCGAGAACACCGAGAAGGTGATTGAGGAGACCATGGAGGAGCTCAGGGCCGGGGGGCACAGACCCTACCGGCTGCGCGCCACAGGCTCCACGCCCCCAGGCGTCATGGGGTACGTCAACACCATCCTGGAGCTGACGGAGCAGGCGGTGGACATGGGCATAGACATAGACTACCTGGTCCACGCCTCGGGAAGCGGCGGCACCCAGGCCGGCCTCGTGCTGGGCGCCAAGATGTTCAGCACCGGAATAAGGGTGCTGGGCGTCACCACGGGCGGCAAGACCGAGGAAGGCCAGATCGAGCGGGTGTCCGGCCTCGTCAAGGAAGGCGCCGAGCTGTTGGAGCTCAGCGTCGAGTTCGAGCCCGGCGACGTCACCGTGTACAACGACTACGCCGGCGACGGCTACAGCTACGTGACTGACGGCAAGATGGAGGCCGTGAAGCTGGCGGCCGAGACGGAGGGGCTGATGCTGGACCCCGTCTACACGGCGTCCTCCATGGCGTGCCTCATCGACCTCTGCAGGAAGGGGTTCTTCAAGCCCGATGACATGGTGGTCTTCCTCCACACGGGAGGTCCCGCGGCGCTTTTCCCGTACAAGGAGCCGTTGAAGGCGTACCTTGAAGGCGAAAAACGGCCTTGGACCATACCTCCCTGGAGCCCCGCTTCAGAGTAACCATATTTTTTCAGGCAGTAAGGGCCTCGGCTGAGAGGCGCGGAGATCACATCCACAGGTACCCGTAGAGAATTATCTTGTGACAGGTAAGACTTGGCGAGGGTGCTTAAAACGCTGAGAGACGGTCATGTTAGTATAGAAAATTTTCACGTGAAGAGCTTCAAAATACTTTAGTTATTAGACTCATCATTATCTACCCCATGAGTGAATACGATAAGATACTCGAAAAACTCGAGGCGCAACAGGAGGCGCTCGTCCACCGCCTGAACACAATAGAAAAATCGATAGACGACGTTCTCTGGAACCAGTGGCTGGGGGACGTATGCAACATCGAGAAGTACAGGATCACCGGTCCTCCCCCGAGAAACGTGCCGAACCCGACGGCGCAGGGAGCCGGCAACCCCGTCGTCTTCTACACGTACACCTTCACATCGAAGGATCTGGATGAGAGCAGGATGCATCCGCTCATCGTGTTCCCCCACGGAGGAGTGCACAGCAGCATGACGAGCAACTACTACCACATAATAAAGGAGCTGCTGAGCCAGGGATACGTGATCGTGGCCCCCGAGTACCGGGGCAGCACGGGCTACGGGAAGCACTTCTATGACCTCATAGACTACGGCGGCCTAGAGACCGAAGACACATACGCATCGAGAAACTGGATGGTGGAGAACTTCGACTACGTAGACCCCGACAGGGTCGGCGTCATGGGGTGGAGCCACGGCGGGCTCCACGCATTGATGAACATCTTCGACCACCCAGACGATTACCAATGCGCGTTCGCGGGCGTCCCCGTGAGCGACCTTGTGGCCAGGATGGGCTATAAGACCCAAGAGTACCGCGACCTCTACTCCGCGGAGCATCACATAGGCAAGACCGCCTACGAGGACGTCAACGAGTACCGCAGACGTAGCCCCGCCTGGAACGCCGAGAAACTCAGGAAACCTCTGCTGATACACACCAACACCATCGACGAGGACGTGAACGTCCTAGAGGTCGAGCACCTGATAAAGAGCCTCAAGGCCGCGAACAAGGAGTTCGAGTACGAGATATTTGAGGGCATCCCCGGAGGGCACGTATTCGATAGAATAGCAACCAAGAAAGCGGTGGATATAAGGAAAAAGATCTACGGGTTCCTGGCCAAGCATCTGAAGCCTGAAAACCCACTATAATTTTTTAAAAAAAGGTATGTGTTTAGCTCGGATTAAAAGAATCAAAATTTAACTTAATTCTATGTAGTTATTGCTATCAATTTCGTGGAAATGTCAAAATAAGCTTCATAGGAGTATTAACTTAACATGCATGCTCATCGAGCTAAACACATACAAAAAAAAGAAGGGTTATTGGTTTCTTCTCGTCCAAACGTCAGCGATGACGATCAGCGGCGCAGCAGGTACCAGGTAGTAGTTCGGAGGTAGCATCAGGGTGTTCAGCGTGCCTATGACGATGGACAGCCTACCCATGATGCTGTTAGCGAAGTAGGCGCCCATGGTTACCATGAGGAAGCATCTCCCTATCCTCGGTACCGGCTTAACAGCCTCCGATACGCGCTCCTCGTAAACGAAGTAGAGGAGTACGCTTATCACGCCGATGGTGTACACGATGTTTTCTATGCTGTTCAGGGGCATGAGGGC
>CAZBUI010000257.1:0-2374 GCA_964495055.1 uncultured Candidatus Bathyarchaeia archaeon
CGGTGAAGGCCGCTGTGGCCCGTGACGCGGTGAGCGGAGACGGCATAGACCTGCTCATAATAAGGCCGGGGGGCGTCGAGGAGCGGAGCATCAGCCTCAGGGGCTGGCGGTACATATTTTATGAGTGTTTTGATTTACCTCTGTTTTTCGCCGTGTCTTGACTGCGCTTCCTAGCTATCTCCGCTAAATCATCATCCCATTGAAGCGCATTTAATCCTCTACTCGTTCGTTACTGATTCGTATACACGCACCCTCATCAACACCTAAACAAACATAAATAGAACATAAATACAGGCAAACACCCCCAGTCCACCACCGTTTCATCCGACTCGAACAAGCAAAATCGGGTTTAGAAGATTTTACTTGCCCATTTTTTACTACGCCAACCATTATCTGCGTAAAAATTTAGACCGTTCAGCTAGTTTGGGCTCTTAACCTTCCCCAGATGCCCTACGAGGAAAATAAACAAGGCTATGTCAGCAAACAGGGCCCGACCTGATACGATGTTTAGCCTAGAAAAAAGGAAGACATCCACCCCCATGAAGAAGCCGGTGATCAGCCTTGTCCCGTTACTGCTCTGCCTCATCCCCCATGACTGGGTGAGCCAGTCAACGACGTAGGGGAGAGCCATCAGAAAACAGGCTGTCAGCTGAACCCTAAAATCAAGCGACTCCGAGAGTTTCGTGATGTGGCTTAAGGCGAGGAGCGGCGCGGTGAGGCCGAGGAGGTAGCCGGAGCAGCGGGCGCAGAGCCTCAGCTCGATCCCATACAGGTTGAGGGTCACCCAGTGGTTGTGGGCCAGCAGCCTCCATAGCTCCAAGGCGTATCTACTCCTTTATCAGCTCCGCCCCGCAGTAGGGGCACAGGTTGAACTCCCTCAGCACCGGCTTCCCGCATGAGGGACAGTTAAGCCCTACGGGGGTGGCCGGTATCTTCAGGGGGAGCTCCGCCTTGAGCGTCGCCACCCTTCTCCTTATCGAACGGCCGTATGTGGCCTTGACCACGGTTCCTCCGCCCTCCACCTCTGTGAACTCGAAGTAGACGGGGCCGGACGAGTCGGTCAAGCTCAGCAGGCGTGGGGGGCTGTTCTCATCCTCCACGAACCTCTCGGCGGGCTGTCCGCCCCCGATGAGCCTCCTTATGCTAGAGACGACGCCTCCCGACATCTCCCCCCTTTCCTGGGCCTCCTGCCTCCACTTGGCAACCTCTTCCTCTATTCTCCCGAAGGACTCCTGGATGTCTTGAGTTGTGTAAAAGGACTCACTCTCCGTCCCGGATTCCTGGGGGCTCTCGCCTCTCTGCTGCAATGTCATCAGGCAGCAAAGCAGGGGTAGAAGATACCAGATGAAGTTGAAGCCTCCACCTTCCTGACCAATCAACGATAGTATCATAGTGTGTCTTCATAACCATTGCCCCTTGATTTAAAACACCTGTTATGAAACCTGCTCGTGACGACTCATAACGAGGAGCCGGCTGTGATCTATTCCGGTGCCGTTAGCATCGGTTATCATAGCTTCAACGGTTCCCGGTTTATCCTGCCTAAAGCATGATTGTCGGGGAAAGTCTCGTATAGATATCTGGTGAAAAGATTAGAGAGGGTTTGTAATTGGATTCAAATGAGATGAAAGCTGATGCATGGGGTTGGGTGGATGAGAACGAGAGATGGATATCGGACACACATCAAAAGATATGGCACCTGGCGGAGCCGGCGCTACGGGAGTACGAGTCCGCCGCGGCCTATGTAGAGATCCTTGGGAAGGAGGGTTTCAGCGTCGAGGAAGGCTCCGGGGGGATGCCCACAGCGTTCTGCGCCGTCTGGGGCGAGGGGAAGCCTGTTCTCGCGTCTTTCGCGGAGTACGACGCGACCCCGGGGAACAACCAGGCGGCCAGCCCCTACGAGAAGCTCAGGGATGAGCCCCTTCACTCATACGCCGCGGGTCACACCGACCCTCACTCCGCTCTGGGGATCACAGCCCTCATGGGTGTCTTGGCGACGAGGCACGTGATGGAGGAGCATGGGCTCGGGGGCACGCTGAAGTTCATGGAGGAGCCCGCCGAGAAAATATGCGTCTCCAAGCCCTACCACGCAGCAAAAGGCTACTACGACAACCTGGACGCCAGCATATGCTACCACCCAGGCGTGGACAACAGGATGGTCTCCGAGACCCACTGCGGAGCCTACTGGAACATAGTGTACACCTTCGAGGCGCATGAACCGGAGAAGTGGGGTTCACCCGCGCCTCGGGTGGGCTGGCACAGGGCCAACCCGGGCGCGCTGGACGCCGTGTGCATGATGTACACCGCCACCAAGTACAGCAAGGAGGCCATCCACCCCAGGACAGCCGGGTGGACCATCACGGAGTACGTCACCGTC
>CAZBUI010000258.1:0-2355 GCA_964495055.1 uncultured Candidatus Bathyarchaeia archaeon
TGCTGGGGGAGAGCGGGCTCAACAGCCTGAGGAGCGTCTGGATATGAGCCCCCTGAAACGCTTCGAGAAACGCGTTGAGACCATCAAAACCATACTGCAATGCATCGAGGACCACCCCGCCCGGTACACGACCCTCATAGTAACCGCCATGAGAGACTCCACGCCATGGGTCGCCCAGACGGGCCTCAAGTGGCTCCTCAAAGAGCGTTACATAGAGAGACCTGAAAGAGGCATCTACAAGATCACCGAGAAAGGCCGAAGGCTGCTACGAGCCCTCGTCGCCTAACCCAAGCTATAGAATACGTGTCAAGAAGAACCTTAAACACGGGGTTCCTGCTCGCCGACGCTGATACCCTAAACCCGTTCTGGATCAATGGTCGCGTACTTGTCACCATGCAACGCAAGCTCAAGCGGGTCCAAAGCCTCTACAACAACCGAGCCATCCACCGCCCTCAGCCGGACACAATCACCAGATTATGGTAAAAACTTTGGAGAATTAGGGATTAGATTTAGTAAAAAATATGATATATAAAGTATATTTTAAAACTCAACATAAGTTTTTAAAGCATGAATGGGTCGGTTTATTTGACGATGGTAAGGTGCCATGGTAGAAATGCCATGTCGTCTCTGTCGGTAAAACTTCCCATAATATCCTTTTCTATTGTAAATCAGTCTCACAAGCTGACCTTTATCCAGAACAGAAAATAATATAAAAATTTTGCATTTATCGACAAAAGAAAATTTTATTTTGTCTATAATTTCAAAATTTTTCAAGGAACCGGCCACAGGAGCGGCTCTTCTCGGCGTAACGAGGTCCGATGATCCTCTAGGACCATCTTATGATGCGCTACGCATACATCGTGACAATATAATCACTACGACATAATGCATACAATATAATACACATAATATCATGCTGGTCCTAAAAATAGTATATATATGACGAATAATTATACGGATAATAGATGCATGATATTCAAGGTGAAGCAAAATGAACACTCCACTCATGAGGTGAACGCATGGCGACAGGTCTAGACCTCGGGCGCATACCCGTCGAGAACAACATGGGGGAGGGGCTCCCCCAAGGGCAGCTTCATCGTCGTCAACTTGGCGAGAGCGGGCTCAACAGCCTGAGGAACGTGTGGATATGATGGGGGAGAAGACGTGAGGCGAGTAAGCCTGGAGGAGATCGAGGGAGGGGAGCTGCCCCGCGGCAGCTTCATCATGGTCCGGTGGCTCGACGCCTCGGACATCAAGGCCCAGCTCAGCGAGCATGAGGCGAGCCCGGAGGCGTACTGCAAGGACTGGGGCGTCTACCTGGGGTGCAGCGGCCGCAAGAAGAGGCTGCTCATAATCGGCAAAGACGTCGTCGAGGTCCACAACAAGTGGGGCGCCACCAGGATACCCCTCAACCTGGTCGAAGAGGTGATCCTGATACTGACCCGGGACGAGATGATGAAGGCCGTCCGGGAGGTCCAGATACTGGGCCGCCGGGTGAGCCTCAGGAGATACAAGCGAAAGGAGGAGAGGGTGCGTGTGGTCGTGGCTTAAAAGCCTCATCAGATCAGGCACCACCAGGAGAACCGTTACGGAGACCAGCGGCGAGGCCCGCAGGGTCCGCATCCAGGAGGAGCAGCCGAGCGACAGGTTCGTCCTCATCGTGGGCCTCATGGTGCTGTTCTTCGTCGGCCTGGTCGGCCTGGAGATAGTGCACATGGTGTGGATGGGCAGCTGGAACGACGCAGTCTTCAACGGCATCATGCTGGTGGTGGGCACCATCGTGGGCGCCGTCTGGGGGAAGTCGACGGAATGAAGGTAGGGGAGACAAAGAAGGTCACGGTCATGGGGAAGACCTGGACAGTCAGGAAGCTGGCCGCCGGGGAGGAGATAGGCTCCTCGGCGCCCACCTACGAGGTCGTGGACGGCCCCATACCCGTCGCAGGCTACTGGTACAGGCTGCGGGGAGCCCGGAGAGGGATCAGGCGGCAGTACAGGCAGCATCTGAAGAGGATGGAGGCCGGGTAAATATGCCTCGGGTCACGATCGGGAGGAGGGTGAGGCGGTACGACAAGAAGCGCGGCTGCTACGTCTACGACATAGGCTTCAAGACCCAGACGCCCCTCACCGAGCGCACCGCGGAGGTGGCGGAGGCCTTCGGGCTCGGAGTAGACGAGGCCCAGGAGCACGTGCTCTACAGGGACTTCGAGGTAAGGCTCGCGGAGGGCGACGTAGTCTACATAACCGGGGACAGCGGCAGCGGCAAGAGCGTGCTGCTGAGGGCGCTCCGCGAGGACCTGGGCGGCGAGGCCGCGTCGATGGACGAGCTTGAGGCCCCCGGCGACAGGCCGATAATTG
>CAZBUI010000259.1:0-2305 GCA_964495055.1 uncultured Candidatus Bathyarchaeia archaeon
GGTTCATGGCTATCACCAGAAGCGCCGTCCAGAAGGGTATCAGCCCACAGAGTATGAGCACCCAGTTCAACCTGATCAACGAGGTTCACGGCTCGGTTGCTTAAACCGTATATGGAACCATGATAACTAAAAACCCGGGGCTACCCTGGCTCCGCGGGCGGCTCCAGGGCCAGCTCTCTCCTGGCGAGGGCGGGGCCCAGGATGCCGCTGAACAGGATGGTGCCGATCACTATGGGCATGCAGAGGTTGGGATATATCTCCGGGGCCACGAAGTGGACCCGGCCGGGGTCGAATATCTGGGGTAGCTGGGACATGACGAACGCGGGGAGCCCCGACGCGTAGACCACCTGGGAGAGCACCCGCTCCTCCCGGGTGAAACCGAAGGGCCCGCTCAGCCCGGCCACCAGCGCGTACCTCATGGCTATCTGCAGTATAACGAGGGCGAAGCCTATGAACGCGTACCGCAGCGAGAGGCTCACCACGACGCCTATGTAGACGAAGAAGAAGCTCTTCACGAAGAAGGTGACCTCCTCGTGGAACTCCCTGAGACGTTTCTTGTTGATGAGCACCCTGTCGTTTCTCCCCAGCCTCTCCATAATGTACCTGTAGTTAGTGATGGCGAGCCCGAAGACGAGGGCGGTGACGGCGCCGCCGCCGTCCCCCACCAGGCTCTCGCTGGCTGTATAGGTGGGCAGCAGCACCGCCAGCGTGATCATATATGTGTAGGGCCTGGTCCTCAGCCTGTCCAGGACCTTGGCCCATACGACGCCCATCCCCAGGCCCAGCGCGGACGAGAGCATGAACGTGGTGAGCAGGTCCTTCACTGTGTCGCGGACGGTGAACTGGGGCTGCAGTATCATCTTGATGAGGGTTATGGACGAGATTATGCAGACAGGGTCCGAGACTATGGACTCCATGGTGAGCAGGACGCGGGTGCTGTCCAGGTTGGGGATGCTGCCGCCTATGCTGCTCAGTATCCCGTAGACAGCCACCGTGCTTGTGCCCCCCACCATGGCGCCCAGCAGCATTCCCTGGAGGAAAGTTAGCTCGGGGACCAGGAAGTAGGCTGTGAGGATGCCTATGAGGAGTATGGAGCCCATGATGGAGGCGACGGACAGCACCATGGCCTTCTCCATGGAGCCGAGGAGCATCACGATGTCCACGTTGATGCCCGCCTCGAACAGGATTATGCTGAGGGCTATGACGCTCATGAGGGACGCAAGCTCGTTGAAGAAGCCCTTGTCCACGTAGTTGAGGACGGGCCCCATGAGGACGCCGAAGCCCATGAGCCAGACGACGTCAGGTACTCGGGTCTTGGAGTAGATGATGCCGCTGACGTAGCTGACGAGTATGGTCAGGGACGCGAGCATGATGAGGTTCTCTACCTGCATCTTGCCCCTATCCTAATGCTTCTCGTCTCCCCCACACGCGTGGACCCCGGGAGGGGTTCGTTCGGCGAGAAGGGAGAGACGTCTACATTCGTGCCTTTATAGCCCAAACCTACACGCTTCTGGCTAGAGGCAAGCGCGAAGACCATATAAGCTTATTGAAGGCCGTCGGTGACGCGTGGAAACCCCGTGAATTGACCGTATTACGCTGTTCACAGGGGCTTTGTGGCGGAAGCGAGCAATCATATAACGCCTTCTTTTCCAAAATTAATCCCAGATAAGGCGTGTTTGGGATTTTTTTGGTGGGGCCGGAAGGACTTGAACCCTCGACATTTGGGTTTCCCCGCTCCAGAAACTCTTCATCCCCCGGAGGGTCAGTCAAGCCTGTTGTACTTTCTGGAGCCCAACGTCATAGCCACTAGACCACGGCCCCGCCAAAAACAAGGCACCCTTTTTCACCATATAAATCTACCCCCAGCCACACAACCAATAAACGGGCACAGCCAAGAAAAGTTTCTTTAGTGACCCTTCTCTTCAAGAGACCGTTGCTCATCAAGGTCCTCAGCGGCGAGAAGACGCAGACCCGACGTAAGCGCCGCCCCAACGTCAGGGTAGGCGGCGAGTACCGCCTCAGGAAGGGGTACAGCTGGCTCCAGACCCGCATAACCGTCACCGGACTGCGGAGGCAGCGTCTGGGTGACGTCTCCCCCGGCGACGCTGGGCGGGAGGGGTTCGACACCCTCGACGAGTTCAAGGAGGCCTGGGTAGAGATATACGGAGACTGGGACCCGGACCAAGAGGTCTGGGTCGTGGACTTTGCGTTGACCGAAACGTTTAAAGAAAAGCCGTGAGGCGAAATAGTGGGTAACCGGCCAAAGGGCGTGGGACCCACCCGAACCCATTCCGAACTCGGAAGT
>CAZBUI010000260.1:0-2267 GCA_964495055.1 uncultured Candidatus Bathyarchaeia archaeon
GGGAGGGGCGTGGCGTCCCGTCTGCGGGAGACAGGGTTCGTTGGGGTGTCATACCACGAAGACGTAATGGGGTTCACCGCCGTCAAGCCGTGAACAGCTCAGCCCAGCTGGTCGAGTATCCTGTATATCTCGTCCTGCTCCACCGCCTCGATGGGCGCGTGGTTGCCCGCCTCGTCTACGAGGGTCCTCCCCTCGGAGAGCGGCTTCACCTCTCCGATGACAGAAGCTTTGATGCCCTCTCCTTTCAGGGCTTCCAGTATCTCTTCGGCTTCGTCTGGCTGGGCGGTGATGATGAGCGCTCCCGAGCCCAGCAGCCTCAGAGGGTCCACGGCCAGCGCCCCGCATATCAGCCTGGTCTCGTCCGGTATGGGTATCGAGGCCCGGTCCACCCTCAGCCCCACGCACGCGGCCTCGGCCATCTCCCAGAGCCCGTTTATGAGGCCGCCCTCCGTGGGGTCGTGTAGCGAGTTCGGCTTGCCGGCTTCGACGGCCTTCATGGCCTCGGGCACGACGCTGATCCACCCTATCATCGCGGCGCCCCTCTCTATCACGTCGTCGTCCACCCTGCCCCTGAGGCGGTCCCTGAGGTCGCTGGCTATGACGGCTGTGCCCTCTATGCCCGCGCCCTTCGTCAGTATTATCCGGTCGCCGGGCTTGGCGCCGCCGGTGGCGACGTAGCCGTCCTTATCCGCCTCTCCCATCATGAAGCCCGCCAGTATGGGCCTGTCCAGGCCGGGGGTGATCTCGGTGTGCCCCCCCACGAGGCTGGCGCCCACCTCGGTGCAGGCGGCGTGGATGTCCTCCATGATGGCCTCTAGGATGTGCTCGTCCGCCCCCTCCGGTAGCATAGCGATGCAGACGAACCAGAGGGGCCTAGCCCCGGTGGACGCTATGTCGTTGGCGTTCACGTGGACGGAGAGCCACCCGATGCTGCCCTCTGCGCCGGTGATGGGGTCGCCCTTGACCACGAGCACCCTGTCCCCCATCTCGATGACGGCGGCGTCCTCGCCCACCCCTGGGCCGCTGAGAACCCTGTCTGTGGGGACCCCCAGCCTGTTGAACACCAGCCTCCTCAGGACGTCGGAGGGCACCTTACCGGTCTTGAAGCTGTGAGGGGACATGGCTACACGACTAATGTTGCCTCGTCCCGATATAGGTTTTCCCGGGCGCTCCACTTTCACCCGCCCCTCCACTCTATGTGTGTTAGAACCTACGAAATGCATAAATTCCCTGTCTGCGACCCCTCAACGGGGTTAGATGACACAGAGAGGCGTCTTCATCGACGAGGCCATACTCGACATCAGCTACGTGCCCGACGTCGTCCTCCACCGCGAAGCCGAGTTGAGGGCGCTGGAGGGCCTCTTCGACCACATGGTCGCGGCGCCCTACGAGATAAGCCAGAAAGCCGTAGTACTCGGCGGCGTCGGCAGCGGCAAGACCCTGCTGGCCCACTACTACGGCCGGAGCCTCCGCAGGAAGGCCGAGCGCTACCGCGTCACCTACGAGTACATCCACGTCAACTGCAGGGAGCAGCGGGGCAGTCTCTTCATGATCCTGAGCCAGGTGGTGAAGCGGCTACGCCCAGAGTTCCCGGAGAGGGGCTACGCCGCCAACGAGCTCATGGACATACTCAGGAAGATCATGGAAGAGGACAATACCCAGATACTGCTGACTCTGGACGAGGTGGACGTCCTCATCGAGAACGAGGGAAGCGACGCCCTCTACTACCTCACCAGGTTCCACGAGACCGAGCCGGACATGCCCCGCCGCCTCAACATCATATTCATCAGCAAGGACCCGGAAGTCTTCAGGAAGCTGGACCAGAGCACCCTGAGCAGCCTCCAGCGCAACGTCATAAGGATGCGGGACTACGACCAGACACAGCTCGCCGACATACTGCTCTACCGCGTCGAGAAGGCGTTCAGGAAGGACGCGGTGCCCCCCGAGATAGTGGACTTCATCAGCGAGCTTGCCTTCAATGAGAAGAGCGACGCCAGATACGCCATCGACGTCCTCCACGGCGCGGGCAAGGCGGCGGAGCGGAGCGCCGCCATGTATATCCAGCCCGAGCACGTCCGGGCGGCGGCCATGGGCGTCTTCCAGACCCTGAACAAGGAGTCGGTCCGGCAGCTCAGCCCCCACGAGAAGCTGGTGCTGCTCGCGGTGGCCCGGTTTTTCAAGGCCAACGACGTCACCCACGGCACCACGGGCGAGATCGAGGAGGCGTACCGCCTGGTCTGCGAGGAGTACATGGAGGAGCCCCGGGG
>CAZBUI010000261.1:0-2263 GCA_964495055.1 uncultured Candidatus Bathyarchaeia archaeon
ACGACATCAACGCCCTGCTCAAGGACTACGAAGACGTCGAGAAACTCCTGACTAGACAAGCAGGGGAGGATCACAGCACAGAGCCCTCAGGGAGGAATCCCCGATGAGCAGCCCACCCCTCGCAGTATTGAAGCCTGAACGCAGAGACCCGTGGAGGAAGCTCAGGGAAAAAGCCGGAGTCACGGTGAAGAGCACGGCCAGGAGGAACCGGCCGTGAATATCGTCAATGAGATCCGTAGGCTCCTGGGCGGAGTGAACGCCCCGAAGGCCAAGCACCGCTACCCCGTGACCTCGTCCTCCGACGCCTACTACGCGGGACTCAACCAAGACTACAGGTGGTTCAGGCAGGACGAGCTGGTGCGTAAATGCGTCGTCACGAACGCCTACTACGCGACGCTCCACGGCTTCAACACCGTCGTCGAGGCCGATCCCCCGGCTAAACACCGCGACGTGAAGGAAAAAATCGACGCGATCAACAAGGCGGTGAACATGGACCTGGTTCTCTTCACGGCCCAGGTCAAGAGAAGCGTCTACGGGAAGGCGGGGTTCGAGATAATATCAGACGGCGACGGGCTGCCGTCAAAGCTCCTGAGCCTGGAGAGCGACAGGCTCAACCCGGACCTGGACGAGGACTGGCAGCTAACCGGCTACACGTACCGCGGCGAAAAAGGGTTCTACGGCCCCGAGGAGGTGCTCTACTTCACCAACATGGAGCTGGAGGCCGACCGCCGAGGACTCAGCGACCTGGAGCCCCTCAGGTCCGTCTGCATGGCGCGCCACGAGGTCCTGAGAGAAAACTTCCCGGAGATAGCCAAGAGCCTCTGGGCGCCCTACGTGATACTGAAGGCGGATACCAGTGGGTTGCCCCTCGACGAAGCCGAGAAGGTGGTCGAGAGCCTGGCGGACGTGGCCCGAGCCGGGAAGAGCATAGCCATAAACGAGAGCGTCGAGGCCACGGTGATCCGGCACACCCCCGACATCAAGGGGCTGAACGAGCTGCTGGGGAAGCTCGAGGAGGCCATCGTGGCAGGGCTCGGGACCCCCAGGTTCCTCCTCGGCAGGCCCATAGAGAACAGGGCCACCGCATACGCGGAGCTGGAGGCCTACGTCCAGGGCACCGTAGGCTCCATCCAGCGGTACCTGAGGCGTGAGGTGGAGCGCCAGTGGTACGACCCCCTGACCCGGAAGATACTCGGGATCGAGCCAGGGGAGCCGCTGCCCGTCCAGGTCAAGCACCTGTGGAACCCGGTGCGCGCCATGGACGTCTACGCCATGGCCGACGCCGCCGCCCGCCTCTGGGGCAGCCACGGCATGGGGCCCCTCGGCGGGAACCTGGAGAAGATATGGGAGCTTATGGGCTGGGACCCCGGCGAGCTGGAGGAGGAGACGTAGTGCCGTACAGAGGCGAACACTCGTGCAGGCTCGTAGACCCCGAAAAAGTTGATGTCGTGGGCTCAGACGAGCGTGAACACAACGGCAAGAAGTACCGCGTCATATACGGTAAGCCAAAGGACGACGGAGGATCTGTGGAGCAGGCGTACCGTTACCCGCATGAAGAGGGGTGGACGGAGGCCGAGGCAAGGGCCCACTGTGAGGCACACGACGGCATCCTCTTCGAGCCCGCCGAGCCTGAGAGTGCAGGCCTCAGCGGGGAGTTCCGGGAGCGGCGGTTCATCGCCGCCGTGCACAGCATAGAGACGGGCGACGAGGAGCGCCTGGCCACGTTCTACCTCATGAACACCACCGTCAACAGGAACGGCTGGGGCGTCACCGACAAAGCGTTGGAGGAGGCCATGCCGACGATCCTACGGAAGCCGCTGGGTTGCGGCCCCGGCTACAGGATAGACGCCCACTACCCCGACCCCATGAGGCTAGGCAGGTTCGTCTTCGCCGAGAAGCCGGACGGCTACGGCCTAGGCACCGCCCAGATCACCGACGACGCCGCCTGGGAGCACCTGATCACGGGGGAGTGGGGCCCCGTCTCCGTGGTGATCCTCAGCTACAGGGACACCTGCAGCGGGTGCGGCGAGGACCTCACCCGGGCAGAGGACCCTTTCAGCCACGAGTGCATCGCCCGACGGGAGGCGTACCTGCTGGTGGAGAGCTTCGTGTTCGAGCGGGTGGACTTCATCGACACGCCGGCGGTGCCCCAGGCGGGCTTCATCAACGTGGCCCGGGCTCAGACCAGGGTGCCCCTGGAGCTCTGTGCCCGGCTCTACACGTCACAGTCCAACGAGGACCCGGCCCAGGGACCGGGAGCCCA
>CAZBUI010000262.1:0-2261 GCA_964495055.1 uncultured Candidatus Bathyarchaeia archaeon
CGGTGAGCTTCTCCACCAGCTCCCTGACCTCGGGGTCGAGCCGGGTGAGGGCCTCGAGGACCTCGAGCTGCCTGCCGGCGGGCCTGAGCTCCTCGATCTCCTGCCTGAGGGCGTCGACGGTGCCCTCGAGGTCCTGGATCCTGCCCCGGGTCTCGGCGAGGGTCTTCTCGTCGTGGGGGTGCACCCGTATCATGTTGTAGGCCCGCATGTACCCCTCCATGAGGGTCATCTCGCCGCCGGGGCCGCGGAGCTTCTCGTGGAGGCTGTACGTGTCCCGGGCCTTTCCCTGGATGTACTTGACGGCGTTCTCGGGGAGGCCTCCCGCCTCGAGGCCGGTCTTGTGGAGCTTCCTGAGGCTGTGGGCGCTCTTCCTCTTGGCGCCGTGGTCTCCGAGCCCCCGCTTGATCATGCGTTTCACGACCTCGCCGGCGCTGTGGCCGTCGAGGCGGCTGATCCCGTCGCCCTTGTGGCTGTGGATGAAGAGGGGCTCGTCGGGGGCGGCGCCGGGTCTCTCGATCTCCAGGTACTCGTCTATGGCGCTGATGGCCTCGGGTCCCAGATGTATGTGGGCGAGGATCCTCTCCTTCGTGGTCCGCGCCGCGTCGAATGAGATGAACGGCTCCCCGTAGTCGTTGTGCTCCGCGTGGCGCCGGGCCTCCCGGTAGTCGCCGACTGTGAGGAGGCCGACGTCTGACCGCCGGAGGCCGCTGTCCTTGAGGAAGAGGAAGACGGCGGCGTTCTTGTACGGGTCCGCTGACCCGGGGTACCTGATGGCCTTGGCGCACTCGCTGGTCTGGATGAGGACCGTGCCTTCGCTGTCGCCCTGGGGCATGTCCTTGGCCTTGATGGTGAGCTCCACGCGCTCCCCGAAGGTCTCGAAGAAGCTGGAGAGGGCCCTGCGGAGTATGGAGGCGGTGCCCGGGGCAAGCGGCGCCGCGAGGTCTCCGTCGCTGTTGAGCCTGAAGTACTGGAGGGCCGCGTCGGGCCACTCGTCGGTGTCGCCGTCCACCATCTCCCTCATGAAGAGGATGGCCTGGTCCTTGATTACGCCCCACTTCAGAGGGTCGTCGCTGGTGACCTCGGCCATCCTGGCGTCGAGGAGGCTCTGCGGCGTGTAGCCGAAACGCTCCAGGAAGGCCGCGAACTTGTACAGGTTGCCCTCCTGGGTGCTGTGGGCCTGCGATTTGAGCCGGGTCCACCAGCGGCTGAACGCCGGGTCGCCTCTCTGGGCGTCGATGAACGCCCTTATCTTTTTATTATGCCTCGCCATACCCTAAACTAGAGGACCAGCGATATAAAGGAGTTGAAAATGGTCTAATGAGCGGTGGATTCTGGGACGAGTGGTTCAAACGGTTCGGACGCAGGTCAAGCATCTTCGGCGACATCGACAGGCTCATCGAGGAGATGGAGAAGGAGATGGCCGACGCGTTCAAGGAGATGGAGAACACGATGCCCGAGGACATGTTCCGGGAGCGCAGGTTGCCCGACGGCTCGGTGCGCCGCGAGTACGGGCCCTTCGTCTACGGGTACAGCGTCAAGATAGGCCCCGACGGCAAGCCGGTGATACGGGAGTTCGGCAACATGAAGCCCGGGCTCACAGGGGAAGGCGGTGCCCCGCTTAACCTCACTGACCGGAGGGAGCCCCTCGTGGACCTCATCGAGGACGACGAAACCGTGAAGGTGCTGGCGGAGCTCCCCGGCGTCGAGAAGAAAGATATAAGGCTCAGAGCCACGGACCACGACCTCACGATTAGCGTGGACAACCCCATGCGGAAGTACTACAAGGAGCTGGAGTTCCCGGTGGAGGTGGACGAGAGGAGCGCCAAGTCTACGTACATCAACGGCGTCCTGGAGATCTTGTTCAGGAAGAGGCAGAGGGACGACTCGGGGACCGAGATAAAGATCGAGTAGCCTCATCTCCGATACGTTTTAGAGCGGGGCCCTCGTTTGGTTCCTTGGCCGATGATGTGAAGGCATTAGGCTGAACCGTGATGAATCAGAGTTACACTGAGGCCGCAAAATCTAGTCATCGTCGTAATACGCTCTGAAGTTCCATTTGATTGAGGTAATCTTATTCCGTCTGACATGGTCTATGACCTTCTCCCCGAAAATGAAGCCGTAGGTGCCTGCGATCTTCTCTAGACTGCCCGTAGTCTGGTGTCTGCTCTATGTCAAAATACGAGAAACCGGCTTCATCGACGAACAGGCGATGCCTGGCCTTTAGCTCGACATCCGCGTCCGGGTCATCGATGTAATTAGCC
>CAZBUI010000263.1:0-2243 GCA_964495055.1 uncultured Candidatus Bathyarchaeia archaeon
TCCGCGGGCCGACGCGCAGTCACCCCGCCGCCTCTAGGTGGGCCCCCTCGATCCTCCGGGCCACCCTGGGCCAGCTGTAGTTCTCCACGGCCGAGGCATAGGCCCTCCCTCCCGTCCCCCGCTAGGTCCGGGGCCCCTAGCAGCGTGTTCACGCAGTCAGACAGCCCGCCACCGTCCCACGGCTCAAACAGCAGCCCGTTAACCCCGTCGTCGGTGACCTTGGGGACGCCACCTATCTTGGACGCCCCCACCGACGGGTGCACCCAGTCGCTACACAAGGCGATCTTCACCCAGGATCACCCGTACATAGTCTGGGAGACGGATGAAACCCGCCAGCCGCCCCACGGCCGTAGAACCCTTTTAACGGCTCACCGCCCATAACTCACGTATAGAAACGAAGGAGCATCCAGCCTTGACCCTCACCCTCGTCAGCGTCGGCCTCGCCAGCCACCTGGATCTCAGCCTCCGCGCCATCGAGGCCGCCAGGGGGGCCCACGTCGTCTACGCGGAGACCTACACCATGAAGCTGGACACCGACGTGGAGACCCTAGAGAAGATAATCGGGCGCCCCATAACCCCCCTCCCCCGCAGAGGACTGGAGGAGGAGGCCGCCCGGCTCCTGGAGGCCGCCGAGAACTCCAACGTGGCCGTGCTCGTGGGCGGAGACGCCCTCGCGGCCACCACCCACCTGAGCCTGCTCGTGGACGCCGCCAAACGAAGCATCCCCGTCAGGGTCATCCACGGCAGCAGCGTCTTCACCGCCATAGCCGAGACGGGCCTCAGCCTCTACAAGTTCGGCCGAACCGTCACGGTGCCCCTCCCCGAGAAAGGCCCCGTGGACACGGTGCTCCGCGCCATCAAGGAGAACCAGGAGTACTGCCTTCATACCCTCCTGCTCCTAGACCTGGACATCCCCGAGGAGAGGTACCTCACGGTGCCCGAGGCCATCACCAGGCTCATGGAAACAGGGTTGTTCCCCGGGGACACCCTCATGGTGGCCGCAGCGAGGCTGGGCTCCGACACCCGGCTCATCCGCGCCGACACTGCCCTGAACCTCAAGGACGCCGACCTTGAGGCCCCGCCCTACGCCCTCGTGGTCCCCGGCCAGCTCCACTTCCTGGAGAAGGAGGCCCTGAAGACTCTGGGGGGGTGCCCCCCAGCCCTGCTGGAGGGGAGACGGGTGAGGGGAGAGATCGACCGCCTCGTGGAGAAGTACCTCTCGGCGTGCCGCAGGGTGCTCGAAGACGTCAGGCTCGCCCAGCCGCCCGTGGAGGTGGACGAGGAGAAGGTCGTCGGCCTCATGGACCACGTCAGGCGATACATGGAAGACGCGGACTACTACAGGGTGGACCAGAAACCCGTCGCCCTCACCAGCGTCGCCTACGCCGAGGGCATCCTAGACGCCCTAAAGCTTTTAGGCTTGGCAGAGTTCGAGTGGTGAAGATGACCAAGGTACTGGCCGCAGGGGTGTTCGACCTGCTCCACTACGGGCACATAAAATACCTGGAGGAGGCCAAGAAGCTGGGCGGCCCGGACGCCGAGCTAGTCGTCATAGTCGCCCGGGACGAGACCGTCCGCCGCCTCAAGGGGAGCTACCCCGTCATCCCGGAGGATCAGCGCAGAGCCGTCATAGAAGCCTTAAAAGTCGTAGACGAGGCGCTACTAGGCTTCGAGGACCTGGACCTGGAAAGGGTGTTGCAGCAGGTGAAGCCAGACATAGTAGCGGTGGGCCACGACCAGGATGCCATCAGGCGCAGGGTCGAGAAGATAAAGAAGGCCCGGAAGCTGGACATAGAGATCGTCACAGTGGGCCGGTTCGGCGAGAACGACCTGGACAGCAGCAGCAAGATCAAGCGGCGGATCGTCGAAGGGGCACGAACGAGAGGGTGACCCTGTCGCCGTCGGCGAGCCCCAGCTTGCGCCTAAGGTAGACCGGCGATATTATCTCCATTATGTTGTAGTCGTGGATGCTTCTCTCAGCCACTATGAGGGCGCCCTCAACTTCGCCGTTCACGGTGACGGGGTAGCAGCTGGCTACCCCGAAGGTCCTCTCCCCGTCCTTGAAGCCCTCCAGGTAGACGCTGGGGCCGCTCTCCAGCCGCCGCCGCTTCTCGAAGTCGTCCTGCCCGATCCTGACGTTGAGGGTGCCGGGGAAGGGCTCGAACCCCAGTTTCTCCAGTATCTGGCGCCTGTACCCCTCCTTGCTTATGTAGTAGGCGCCCTCGAAGAGCCCCGAGACCACG
>CAZBUI010000264.1:0-1976 GCA_964495055.1 uncultured Candidatus Bathyarchaeia archaeon
CTTCGAAGTGGGGAAACAGACCGAAACAGGTCACGGAATCGAAGAAACCTGAGGGATAGGTGAGTGTTTCAACGTCCTGGTTTTCTATCGTCACGTTTTCGAGGTGGCCGTACTTTGATCTGCATATCTTCACCATTTCCTCCGCGAAGTCTATGGCCGTGATCGAGCCGGAGGGCCCAACGGCTTCAACGAGGTATGGTATCAGCATGCCCGTACCGGTGCCGGCGTCCAGTACCCTTTGGCCGGGTCTTAAACCGAAGCAAGGGACAAGCCCCTCCAGGAAGCGTGCCAGCTCTGGTGTGTCGTACTTCTCGTCCCATGTCGAGGCGGCCTCGTTGAAAAAAGATCTGCGGCTCACGTCCTTTCCCTCTTCGTGTAGATATACACGGCCTCCACCCCGGCGGCCACCGCCGCTAGGACCGTGGTTATCTGGTAGAGGGTTACCTGGTTTTCGAGGCTGGCTTTCTCGTCTCTCAGGGCGGAGGCGTAACGCCAGGCGTCCACGGCCTTGTAGAGCTGCTCAGCGTTGTAGCGGAACATCTCGTCCAGGCTCTCAGTCCCAGGGATGGCGCCGGGGAAGTTGGTGAGCACCACGTGCTCGGCGCCAGCCTCGTCGGCTATGCTTTTCCCGAACTCCACGTCTATCTGGAGGTTGTCGACGACAAGCGCCACTCCCTCGCTCCTCGCGGCGTCGACGAGGTTGTTTATGTCGCCCGCCGAAAGCGTCTCCGGCGGGTTATAGGTGGCCACCACCTGGAATCCCGCCGACTCCACGAACTCCTTCTGCCACTTCATGCAGATGACCTTCACGGCGGAGGCATGGTAGTCCTGGGCTTGATCGGCCATCCAGCCGGTCACCTCGTCGACGGACTCAAGCATCCCCGCTTCCTCCGCTGACAGGTCAACACCCAGTATGGTGGCCAGGCTTTCTCCGACGCACGTTATGTAGCTCCTCGTGCCGTCAGGTGTGTTGTACGCGCCTGTTATGGCTACCTGTGCGAGGTCTACGTTCCCCGACGCCTCGACGAGAGCCTCCAGCCAGAACTCTCCCGGGATGTTCTGTTTGAAGAGCATCTCGGCGTTCCTTACGGCGTACATGTCGCTCGGCTTCATGTCGAAGTCGGCGGGACATAAGCTGGGGTTTACCAGCACCACCACGTCGGCATTCTCTCCCATGTACTCTCTGACGATGGAGCCCAACGCCTCGGTGGTGCACACTATTATTGGCTTGTCCTCTGCATAGGCTGTCGGCGTCGACAAGATCATGAACGCTAGCAGGGAGAGAAGCAAACATGCGAGCCTTTTATTTCCCATCTTAACACCCCAGTGGTATTACTTTTCTTATGGAACGTAATACCGATATAAGTTTATCTCATTCACCCTCATTTCCTCTCCTACGTTTGGGCGACACCAGTACGGCTACTGCAAATAAGGCGGTCGACACTAGGACTATGCACGAGCCCACAGGGAGGTTCAGGTGAAGAGAGACGTAGAGGCCGAGGAGGTTCGTGGTGACCCCGATGAGGGGCGACGCGACGATGACCTTCCTCATATCCTCTAGGAACTGGAGCGCCGTGGAGGCGGGGTTGAAGAGGAGGGCGTATATCAGCAGGCCCCCTACAAGCTTGAGGGAGAACGTCGTCACCACACCTGATATCAGTATTATGAGATAGACGAACAGCTTGGTGTTTATGCCGTCTGCCTCCGCCAGCTTCCTGTTGTACATTATGGAGAAGAGCTCCTTCCAAACGAAGTAGATTGCTGAAACCGTCACAGCGCAGAGGGCGACCATGTAGACGAGGTCCTTGTTTGTTATGGATATGATGCTTCCCCAGAGGATGTTGGCCACTTGGCTGGTTAACCCTATCTCGGGCTTCAAGGTGAGGAATATGAAGGCGAGGGCCATGTTCAGCGGGAACGCTATGCTCGTGATGGTGTCCGCGGCAAGCGCGCAAGCGCTGCACGTCGAGGTCAAA
>CAZBUI010000264.1:1986-2238 GCA_964495055.1 uncultured Candidatus Bathyarchaeia archaeon
GCGTGAAGTCTGGCCTTGTCGGCGACGGGGCCGATTAGGAACGCCACGAGGAAGGCGAAGAGCATGGCGAACAGCAGCGGATCGTTTGAGGTGGCGACGCCGAGGGCCGCCCCGGCGAAGGCACCGTGGGACATGGAGTAGCCTATGGCTGAGAGCCGCATGCGCACGACGAAGACGCCCATCAGGCCTGTTAGGGCGCCTATCAGCACGCAGCTGGCGAACGCCTTGCCCATGATGTCGAACCCGAGCCAG
>CAZBUI010000265.1:0-2200 GCA_964495055.1 uncultured Candidatus Bathyarchaeia archaeon
GTAAGGATAGCCAAGGCCCTGAACTGCAGCCTAGCCCCAGCCGTCCGGTTCAGCAGGAAGAGCTACTTCTACCCCGACCTGCCCAAGAACTACCAGATAACCCAGTACGAGCAGCCCCTCGCCAGGGACGGATGCATGGTGCTGAACGGCAGGAAGATACGGATAAGGCGGGTGCACCTGGAGGAGGACCCCGCTAGGCTGGTGCACGTGGGCGGTGACATCACGTCCTCACGGTACAACCTCATCGACTACAACAGGAGCGGGGTGCCCCTCGCCGAGATCGTCACCGAGCCCGACATCGCGGACACTAGGGAGGCCCGTCTGCTATTGGAGAAGCTGGGCGTCACCCTGGACCACCTGGGCGTCTACGACCCCCACGCCGAGGGCAGCCTCAGGGTGGACGCCAACGTGAGCGTGGAAGGCGGCAGCCGCGTCGAGGTCAAGAACATCACCGGGTACAGGAACGTTGAGAAGGCGCTGAGCTTCGAGGTGGTCCGGCAGCGAAGCATGGCCAGGATGGGCGTCGAGGTGGCCAGGGAGACCCGTCACTTCGACTCGGAGAGAGGTAGCACGGTGAGCCTCCGCGGCAAGGAGCAGGAGGAGGACTACGGCTACATAGTGGAGCCCGACCTCGTCAGGATCAACCTCAGCCCCGGCTGGGTGGAGGAGATCGAGGCAACGATGCCGGAACTCCCCGACCAGAGGACCCGGCGCCTCGTGGAGCAGTACGGGATAACCGGGTTTCAGGCGGGCGTCATAGTGAACGCGGGGCTGGAGATGAGCCTGTTCTATGAGGAGTGCTGCCGTCTATACGGCGACGCCGGGACCGTGGCCAACTGGCTGGTGACTTACCTGCTTAAGAGCCTCAACTATCTGGGGCTGTCGCTGGGGGAGAGCGGCGTCAGGCCCGGGACCTTCGTGGAGCTGCTGGAGCTAATCGACGAGGGGGTGATCTCGCAGCGCACCGCCAAGGAGCTCATCAAGGACTACGCAGCGTCGGGGGAGTCGCCCAGAAGGATCGTCAAGGAGAGGGGCCTCGCGTTGATGCCTAGAGGCCGGCTTAGAGAGGTGGTCGCGGAGGTGCTCGACGAGAACCCCCAGGCGGTGGAGGACTACCTCGGCGGCGCGGGTAAGGCGTCCGAGTACCTGGTCGGCCAGGTTCTTCGCCGCGTCAGGGCTCGTGCCGACGCGAACGTGGTCAGAAAGATTATAATAGAGATGTTGGAGTCCAAAGGAGAATATGCCTCGGTAGCTCAGTAGGTAGAGCGCCTGCCTGTTAAGCAGGTGGTCGGAAGTTCGAGTCTTCCCCGGGGCGCCAATCAACTTCAGGTATGCAAGCTTGCCGAAAACCCAAGTCGTATTACTGAACCATATAATGGTAATATTTAAGGTGTGCGTATGTTGTAAGATAGCCAGTCGAAGAAACAGGAAACCCTGAAATGGCTAATAGAAAACCCATCATAATCTTTCACAACGTTTCAACCGTCTACGAGGGAGAGAGACGGGCGGCGTTGAGGGATGTCAGCCTCTCCATCAAGGAAAACGAGCTTATCTACGTCGTCGGCCCCAACGCATCGGGTAAGACAACCCTTCTCGAGACCATGAACGGGTTGCTGGAGCCGTATACGGGCAGCGTCCACGTATTCGGCTATGATGCGAGAAGCCACGGCAGGAGGCTGAGAACAGAGATAGGCTACGTCCCCCAAGACTTCATGGTCGATCCCGGGGAGCCGTACCTCGCCTTCGACGTGGTCATGATGGGGCGCTACGGAAAGATAGGCGTCCTGAACAGACCAGAAGAGGATGACAGAGAGAAGGCCCTAGACGCCATGAGGCTGCTCGGAGTAGACGATCTGAGCCATAGACCCATGGGAAAACTAAGCGGCGGACAGCAGCAGAAAGTGATGATTGCCAGGGCTCTGGCCAAGGAGCCGAGGATACTGTTGATGGATGAGCCCTTCAGCAACTTGGATCCGGAGTCCAAGATGAAGGTACCCGAGCTAATAAACGTGCTACACTTAAGGAACGGGTTTACCACCGTCGTCGTCACCCACGAGACCAGTAGACTGATGGAGGTGTGCCGGAGGGTAATCGTCATGGATAACGGCCGGGTCACCAGTGACGGTCCCCCCGGTAAAGTCTTGAACACGCTGGAGGCGGATACATGATCTGGCTCGGGTTCGACATCATGGGCAAGGCG
>CAZBUI010000266.1:0-2087 GCA_964495055.1 uncultured Candidatus Bathyarchaeia archaeon
TAGATACGAGGAGAGCCATTCGATTATCGTCTTCTGGAGGGATATCCTGTGTTCGCTGAACCCGTGGTCTGCACCCTCTATCTCCACCAGCCTCTTAGGCTCGTTGGCCGCCTCGTAGAGCCTCTTGATGTCCGGCGGCACGGTTACCGTGTCGTTGGCGCCAGGATCACCATCAGCTGTGCGCGGACCTTCCTCACGGTCTCGACTGGGTTCAGCTCGGAGGCGGCGACCTTGAGGTCCTGCCGCAACTTCTCTTCTGTCCAACCAGCCAGTTTGCCTTCAGCCATCTTGAGAAAGACGGGCACGATGTTATCGATGTACGGCTCCTGAGACCAAAGTTTCAGGTCTGAGGCGGGAGCCATGAGGACACCGGTCCTCAGCGGCCGGTCAACGCTCAGGCATTTGGTCAGGGGCAAGGCCCCCATGCTGTGGGAGACCAGCCCAACCCTGTCAGGGTCGACGGACATGTGTTCTCTCAGGAACGTGATAGCCGCCGAGGTGCTTGGCACCAGGTTAGTCAGCCTGTACATCCCCCCGCTCCCCCACGCCCCCATGTAGTAGAATATGAGGACCAACACGCCGTTGAAGGCGAGTTCCTCCGCCAGGTCCATGTTCTTGGTGTCGCCAGGCTATCCGTGGCAGACAGCCACGGCGGGGTACACGGACTCATCGTTGGGCCGGTACAGGCGGCCGAGGAGCCTGACGCCTTCGCAGGGAAAGCTCACGTCTTCGACGACTATGGAACTACCCATTTTCACCCTTCTCTCCCTTAACGGTGTAACCTGCAACGTTTTTAACGGTGCCGCACCAGTTCAGTGCGATGGGAAAGCGCATCACCACCAAGTTCAAGCCCAAGAATTCATGGGTCCGAGACATGGTTGAGGGCGATCCCCTCGTCGCCTCCTCACTGGACGTAACGAAGGGCATGCTGAGGATTCAGGCGCCTTCGCAGAACCTCTGCAGCGTCTGCAAGGGTGGAAAGATGCTTTGCGGGAAGACCAGCTGTCCCATCATGGCTCGTCTAGGCGCCTTCTCTAAGATGTTCCAGGGTGTAAAAGGGACCAGCATCGACGGGAGCAGCCCGCCGGGCGTCTTCGTCGGCCGCTTCGGGTACCCCTACGTGCAGATAGGGCCGCTTACCCCGACATTCCACGGTAACACACAGATACTCGACTCACCGGAACAATGGTTCGGCAAAAGCATGGACGAGATCATCGGATATAGAAGCCAGCTCATCAGAGGTATGACACCGGTGAACGTACGAAAACCCTGGAAGGCGGGGAGGCTGCTGGACAAGACCCGAGAGCTGAGCCTGGCGGAGCACTACGTCGAGACCGAGATGAAGCTCACCCGCAAACCCACGAAGCGGTTCTACATGAACGACGACGTCCAGCCCATAGGGCCCACGGCGCCCATGGAGGACGTGGACATAGGGTATATCCGGTGGAACAGGCATATGGAGAAATGCCACTACGACGGCGACCTAAAGGCGGCGCCGGCCACCGTCAAGCTCTTCGAAGAAGGGTTGCCCGTGAGCAGCATAACGAAAGCCTTCAGCATGGGCAGCTTCGGCGTCGAGAAAAACCGTCGACTCGTGCCCACCAGGTGGAGCATCACGGCGGTGGACGACCTCCTGGGGAAGCACCTGACGAGCAGGACAAAGGGCTACCCCCTGGTAAACCAGTACGAAGTCTACGAGAGTAACTACCTCGGCAACCGCTTCGAGATACTGCTGGTCCCGGACGCCTGGGCCTACGAGGCCTACGAGGCGTGGTACCCGAGGACCCTCTGGAACCCATCTGAGGAAGAGGTGGCCATCGTGACGGACTGGGAGCCATATAAAGGCCGATCGAAATACGCGAGCATGGGTGGCTGCTACTACGCGGGCAAGCTGGCGGTTCTGGAGCACTTGGAGAGGGAGAGGCGGCAGGCCAAGGTATTCATATTCAGGGAGGCATACCCCGATTACATACTCCCTGTGGGGGTCTGGCAGGTAAGGGAGAACTGCAGGAACGCCATGTCGCAGCCGCCACGGGTATATGACACGTTCCAGAAGGCGATCCACGACGTGATGGGGAGGCTCAGCA
>CAZBUI010000267.1:0-2076 GCA_964495055.1 uncultured Candidatus Bathyarchaeia archaeon
CACCGGCATGAACACGCCCACGCAGGGGCTGCCCATGCAGTACCACATCACCTGCATCCCCGAAGGTATGCCCGGCTCCAGATGCACCACCATCGCCGACACCGTCCTCCCTCTGCAGATAGTCCTGTACATGTCGTTTCCGTGGGGCGACCGGTACATGTGAGTGCCCTCGTAGTGGTCCATGAGCACCGCCATCAGGTCCTCGCGGGTCAGCTCCCCCGTCTTCCCGGCTAGCAGGTCCAGCCCCCTCTCCACGCGGGTCTGTGAGCTCCTGTACGGGTACCCCACCTTGGAGTAGCACTCGGCGAAGCTGAAGTCCTCAGCCGACTCGCACCAGCCCCTGCCCACGGCATACTCCACCAGGTCGCTACTCCCCTCGTCCCAGCTCGTGGTTATCTGGAACTGGTTCGCCCTCACCTCGACGCCGTCCGTCACCCTGACCGCCGCCCAGTGGCGCCCCGCGCACTCCACGATCCACGCCTCGCCCGGGTCCGCTATCCAGTATATCTGCCCGACGTAGGAGTGGCCGTACTTCTCGATCAGCGAGCCCACCAGCTGGACCCCCTCGCGGGCCGTCCGTGAGCGCTCCAGCACCAGGCGGCATATGTCGTTGTCGTGGAGCCCCGACTCCCCAGTCAGGGGCTCCCGGGTGGGCGCGTCGTTGTCCGCCACCACCACGCCCCACTCGTTGATGCCCATGCCCACCCCCCACTTCTTGTCGTAGGACTTGGAGCCCACCCAGCCGTACGTCTCCTCCGCTTGAGGGATCGCGATGTACTGCAGCTCCACGGTCTCACCGGGGGCGTGGCTCATGCGAGGGGCCTTGTACAACCACTGCACCTCGTACTCGGAGAGGTCCCGGTTCTTAGCCACGATTATAGAGCCGTCCAAGGTGGCGTTCCCCGCCGCTAGCACCGTGGTGCAGCCCCATACGGCGGGCGCCGAGAAGGCGACGACATACAACAACACCAGAAACCCCAACACGTATCCACGGCGCACCCTCAAACTCATCTCCAGGTCAACAACACGAAGACAACTAACAACAACACCAATAATAAGGTAACCAGCCGCCGCCCCATGAGCGTCTCTAGGAAAGGCACCCGCTCCGGAGGCGGAGCACCCAGGACTACCGAGACATGGCCGACGCCCGGAGACACCCGAGCCGAGACATAGCTCAGGCCCTTCTCGTCGGACACCCCGTGGTCCACCGGCTCGCCGTCCAGCAGCACAGCCAGCTCGCCCCTCCTAACCCTGCCCCTGTCGAGCACCACCATCAACTCCATCTCCGCCTCTAGCCCGTCAAGCTCTATATCTAGAATCCCATCCTCCGCGTCGTACCTCAGCGGCGCGGCGGAGACCGGCCGCGAGAAATAGATCACCACGGAGTCACCTTCCACCAGCAGGTCCTCCGGGAGCGGCGAGCCGCACATGAGAACCACCCCGCCGCCACAGCTCAGCGAATCCACCGTGGATAAGGTATACGTGACAACGCTGCGGTCATGGGACTCCGATCTCTGAACCGTCGCCCCGCTCAACGAGGCCGAAGACGCAGCCCACGCCTCCAGCCATGTGAGGGAGACGTCCCCGGCGGCCAAGGCGCAGCCACTCTCCAGCCTGATACCTTCTATGGCGGAGCCGGTGACCGTCAACGAGTCGCCGCCGCATGTGATCTCCAGCGGGGCTTCAACGTCGATGACCTCTACGTCTCCCCCGTCCACGTCGAGCCGCATATTCCTGAGGTAGACGTCGTCTAGGGTGACGTTGGGGGCGCCTTCCTCCCCTAGGGACCATTCGTCGAGGTGCCAGTAGTCTATCCCGGTGGGCGAGGCGGGGAAGCCCCGGAGGGTGAGCGCGGCTTCTCCGAGGCCCAGGTGGAGCCCGCTGGTCTCGGAGCTTAGGGTCGAGTTGTGGATGTGGAGGCCGCCGCCATAGACACCCTGCTCATACATCTCACAACCTGGAGGCTCAGAGACACCCGCTGGCCGTGGGTCTTCAGCCTCATACTCCCCATACTCGTCCTCGTGGGCGCCCTCCTCCTAGGCAAAGGTCTCGGAGAACGAAAAGAAATAGTATACG
>CAZBUI010000268.1:0-2053 GCA_964495055.1 uncultured Candidatus Bathyarchaeia archaeon
GAAGAAGGGAGCCGGGTTCGGCCCCGCAATCACCTTCCTTTTCGCAGGACCCGGAATAACCCTATTGTCGACCCCCTTAACGGCCGCGGTGCTGGGCTCCGAGTTCGCTATGATTAAGCTCGTTCTAAGCATAGTGTTGGCCATAGCAATAGGGGTGGCTATGGAACTCCACTTCAAGGAGGCCGCCTCCTTGGATGAGAGAGGCGGGATAGTTACTGTCGACACCGACAAGGGAACGAGAAAAACCTCTGAATCAATGGTGTTCTTCACGGCTCTGACCCTCATAATGATAGCAGGAACAGCTCCGCTGGACCTTACCTTGAAAGTCACCTTGGTGGGGGTGTTCTCTGTACTGACGGTCTTCTTTGCGGTTAAATACTATGAGCGAGACGAGATCCAGGCTTGGATGCATGAGACATACAATTTAATGAAGATGATATTCCCCCTGTTGCTGCTGGGCGTATTCGTCTCCGGGGTCATCAAGCCCCTGATCCCGCCGGAGCTGGTCGCAGGTCTAGCTGGTCAGAATACGCTGTTGGCTAACCTTATAGCCGCCCTCTTCGGGACGGTGGCCTACTTCCCCACCCTCGTGGAGGTACCCGTGGCCAACATGTTCCTAGAGCTGGGCATGCATCGAGGCCCCCTGATGAGCTACCTGCTGGTCGATCCGGGTGTGTCTCTACAGACCCTGCTCGTCGTGAACACCATAATAGGGCCAAGAAAGACCTTCATATACGCTTTTTGCATGCTTGGGTTCGGGATAATCGCGGGCTATCTTTATGGAATGTTCTTGGTGTAATAGACATGAAGAAGATAGATGTGCTCGGATCAGGCTGCCCTAAATGCCAAAAACTGGAGTCGATGGTAAAGGACGCGGTCAACAAGCATGGGATCGTAGCATAGGTGACCCACGTCTACGACTTGAACAAGATGTTGGAGTATGGGGTAATGGCTACTC
The DNA here is from genome assembly GCA_964495055.1 of uncultured Candidatus Bathyarchaeia archaeon. Classification (GTDB taxonomy): domain Archaea; phylum Thermoproteota; class Bathyarchaeia; order TCS64; family TCS64; genus RBG-16-57-9. The sequence goes on from CAZBUI010000268.1 coordinate 959, forward strand.
CTGCCCTTGTGGTCGATGGAAAACTCAAGATCTCTGGTAAACTACCGAGCGAGCAGGAGCTACTCAAGGCGATTAGCTGAGGGTTATACCCCAATTTTTTTCGCCAGCTCTTGGCTAATTAACTTGATCACTTCCTCATCCATCGAATCCACTAGGTTGTAAATGTGGGGATCAACCACCGTGTAATACACTCTCGTCCCGTCTTTGCTGCTCTTTATCAGTCCGGCGTCTTCGAGGAGTCTTAGATGTCTCGACACCGTAGGTTGGCTCTGATCGAGGAGGGGTATGATCTCACACTGGCAGTTATCGCCGCTGCGGAGGATCTCGAGTATTTTTAAACGATTGGCGTCTCCTATTACCTTAAAGATCTTGGCTTTAAACTCCAGGACCTGGTCATCGGGTAAACTGACGCCTTGAACCAACCCATGATGTAAGAGACATGTAAATATTTAAATATTGATAGAGTTTTTTGGGCGTCTAACAAGCCTATGTTCCATAACAGGGTGATGCTAACCCTCGCGCCTCGGCCGTCACCTCCGGCGCGGCATCTTTCTCTCTCGTCGACCCTTACTCGCTGTTTTTCCTGAATAATGTCACTGAAAGCGCGAGAAGCAGTACGCTGTGCCTCGCTAATATCAGGGTGTTCAACAGGACGTTTCCCGCTGAGCCTATCATCGTCGCTCTCAGGGATTCCGCGGAGTAGGTGAGCGGCAGGAGCCTGCTAGATAGCGTAGCGCCGCCGACAACACGGCCCGCCTCTTCAGCCCCTTGGAGAGCTTGCCGAAGGGTCTATCCCGGTAATCTTTGAGGTCGAAGGTGTAGCAGTTCCCCTATTCTGTCGTTCCTCGTGTGGGGCGGGACGTTGTATAGCCTGGACACGAACCTCAGGTTGTCGTAGACGGTGAGCTCGTCGTAGGGGTTGAAGGCCTCGGGTTACCGCGAGGAGGGGGTGGAGCACCCGAGAAGCTGTGGAGGCTCAAGACCATCGAGATACACGTAGACCTTCTGGACGATCTGGGGTAGCAGGCGGGCCGGACAAGCATGTTTATATGCCACGAACACATCCATATCGAAAACGATATCGATAGTGATACT
>CAZBUI010000269.1:0-2048 GCA_964495055.1 uncultured Candidatus Bathyarchaeia archaeon
CTCGAAGTCTTCCACGAGTCTCTGGATGCGTCTCTTGAGGTCTTCGAGAGCAGGCTGAGCAAGATGGAAAGACCCTACTGTAGCGGCGTCTGGAGGTACAAGGAGCTAATCCACCCACATATCGGAAACGAATACATGGTAATCCGTCCCGAGGGCAACACCAGCTTCTATAGACGTGCCGCGGTGTCCAGGTACGCCGGGCTGGATTACCTGCAGATGAAACACGAGGGGGAGAACCCCACGGGCAGCTTCAAGGACCGGGGCATGACCGTCGCTGTCTCTGAGGCGGTGAGAAACGGTGCCAGCGTAGTCGTCTGCGCCTCCACCGGCAACACCAGCGCCTCCATGGCGGCGTACGCCGCCCAAGCCGGGCTCAAGGCCGTGGTGTTCATACCCGAAGGCGAGATCGCGTACGGCAAACTAGCCCAGGCGCTGGCCTACGGCGCCCAGGTTATCCAGGTCAGGGGCAGCTTCGACGACGCCATGAGGGTCGTGAAGGAGAGCAGCGTCGAGCTGGGGCTCTGCATACTCAACAGCCTGAACCCATGGAGGGTGGAGGGCCAGAAGAGCATAGTCTTCGAGATGCTGCAACAGAGAGGCTGGGAGCCGCCGGACTGGATACTGGTCCCCGCGGGGAACCTGAGCAACACCGCCGCGTTCGGGAAGGCCCTGCGGGAGCTGAAGCAGCTGGGCGTCATCGATGAGACTCCCCGAATCGCCTCAATCCAAGCGGAGGGCGCGAGCCCCTTCTACAGGCTCTGGAGAGGCAAGCTCAATCACCTGAACGCCGTGAAGCCCGTGACCGTGGCCTCTGCCATCAAGATAGGTAACCCGGTGAGCTGGGTGAAGACCCTGGACGCGATACGGGGGACCGACGGCGTCGTGGAGAGTGTCTCGGACACCGAGATAATGAACGCCAAGGCTGTGGTGGACGCGTCCGGCGTGGGGTGCGAGCCCGCGTCTGCCGCCTCTGTGGCTGGAGCCAAGAAGCTCCGCGAGGAGGGTGTGATAGACCCGGACGAGGAGGTGGTCTGCGTCCTGACGGGCAACCTCCTCAAAGACCCAGAGAACACGGTGAAGTACCACCTAGGGGAGCTGGCGTCGATAGATGCGCGTCACATGAACAAGCCTGTGAAGGCGGAGCCCGACGTCGGCAACATAGAGCGGCTCCTGAGACAGCCCCAAGGCCAGCCAGTCGAGGCTGTGGTTACTTTAACCTAAGGCCAAGCTCAGCGTCTAACGACGCTACAGGCCCATGTTTGGTTCCCCTTTCGCTGATGTTTTATGTACTGGTGCCCTCGATCATGTGGTGTAAAGTTTGAAGGAACTTAGCCTCGTAGCCACAGGCGACTCCCTCATCACCCTCAGGCAGTCTGTTCACTCCGAGCCGCGGTTCGAGAGGCTGCTTGAGTTGATACGGGGCGCCGACGTGGCCTTTACAAACCTGGAGATGCTTCTCCACGACTACGACGAGGACTGCTACCCGGCGGCCGAGTGCGGCGGCACGTACACACGGGCTCCGCCTAGAATACTGGAAGAGCTAACCTGGATGGGGTTCGACATGTTCAGCACCGCCAACAACCACAGCCTCGACTACATGTACGGCGGCCTCTTCAGCACCCTCTACTACCTAGAGGAGGCGGGCCTCCCCCACGCAGGCACAGGGAGGGACCTGGCGGAGGCCAGGGAGCCGGGCTACATGGACACGGGCAGGGGGAGGGTGGCGCTGCTGTCGGCGTGTAGCAGCTTCGCCAGCTTCGGCAGGGCGGGAGACGCGCGGCGCGACATGAAGGGCAGGCCGGGGCTCAACCCGCTACGCCACGAGGAATGGTATGAAGCAAAGCCTGAGACCATCGAGAAGCTCAAAGAGGTGTACGGCGCGCTAAACCTCCCCGAGGTCTACCAGGAGGAGGGTAGCTACCACTTCCTGTCCAACAAGTTCGTGGCGGGGGACGACGTGGGGCTCCACACGAGGCCCCACAAGGGGGACATGCAGGGGAACCTGGAGGCGGTAAGGGACGCCGCCAGGCAGGCGGACTGGGTGCTTT
>CAZBUI010000270.1:0-2039 GCA_964495055.1 uncultured Candidatus Bathyarchaeia archaeon
CAGGAACTCCAGCTCGGAGGGTGTATGCGCGTCGGTCCCCAGCGTCATCCTGACCCCATGCTCCTTGGCCCGCCTGCTGTCCACGTCGCTGAGGTCCAGCCTCTCGGGGTAGCAGTTTATCTCCATCATGACCCCCCGCTCGGCGGCGGCCATGAAAACCGCGTCAAGGTCCAGCGCGTAGGGGCTGCGGCGCTGTATCAGCCGCCCCGTGGGGTGGGCCAAGGTGTCCACGTGCTCGTTCCGTATGGCCTCTATCACCCTGCTCGTCATGGCCTGCTCCTCCATCTTGAAGCTGCTGTGGACGGCGGCCACCACCCAGTCGAGCTCCGCCAGCACGTCGTCCGAGATGTCCAGCCGCCCGTCCCGGAGGATGTCGCACTCGGTGCCCGCCAGCACCCGTATCTCAGGGTGCTCCTCGTCCACCCGCCTCACCTCAGTCATCTGCTCTACAAGCCGCTCCTCGTCGAGGCCGTTGGCTATGCCCAGCGCCCTTGTGTGGTCCGTGACTGCGATGTACTCTAGGCCCATCTCGGCGGCCTTAACCGCCATCTCCTCTATGGACGCGTGGCCGTCACTCCAGTTCGTGTGTGCGTGGAGGTCGCCCCTCACGTCGTCGAGGGTCACGAGCTCCGGTAGCCTGTCCTCCATGGCGGCCTCTATCTCGCCGGTGTTCTCCCTGAGCTCCGGGGGAATCCACCGCATCCCCAGGGCCTCGTAGATGCGGGCCTCGTCCTCGGCGGCGACGAGCTCGTCGTTGTGCCTCCTGAAGAGCCCGTACTCGTTGAGCTTGAACCCCGCCTTGACGCCGATGGTGCGCAGCTTCACGTTGTGCTCCTTGCTGCCGGTAAAGTACTGGAGGGCGGCGCCGTAGCTCCCGGGCTGTATTACCCTGAGGTCCACCTGGAGCATGCTCTCCAGCACCACGGTACTCTTGGTGGGTCCCTGCGCCAGCACCCTCTCTATGGGCGGCATGGAAACGAAGTGGGCGGTCACCTTCTCCGGCTCCGTGGACGAGACCAGCACGTCCAGGTCGCCGACGGTCTCCTTGCGGCGGCGCGCCGAGCCGGCCACCTCGACCCTCCGCACGGCTGGGCAGTCCCCCATGTACTTGAGCATCCCCTGTATCACGGGGAGCACCTCGCCCAGCAGGAACCTGGTGCTGCGGCTCCTGCGCTCCTCTATCGCCTTGAGGATGTTCTCCTCCTTCTTGGCTCCGAAGCCCTTGAGCTCCCTGATCCTGTGCTGCTTCGCGGCCTCCTCCAGGGTCTTGATGCCCACGACGCCCAGCTCCCTGTGGAGCCTCATGGCGATCTTGGGGCCCACCCCCTCCAGCGTGATCATCTCGGGGACGCCCTGGGGCAGGCTCTCCCTGAGCTCCTGGAGCAAAGTGGACTCGCCGGTGTCCAGGTACTCCTCTATGGTCTGGGCTATGCTCTCGCCGACGCCCGGGATCTGCTCGAGTTCACCGCGCTCGGCTACTTCCCTGATGTCCTCGGTGAGGGACCTGACACGTTGGGAGGCCATGCTGTAGGCGCGGCTCCTGAACCTGTCCCCCTTGATGGTGAGTATCTCGCTGATCTCGTAGAGTACCGTGGCGACCTGAGAGTTGAGACTCATACATTGATCAAGGTGCAGCCTAGAGATAAGAACTACTTTAAGCGGGTGTGGGTCTTACTTGACGTCTTTTCCTTGATCCCAGTAGTGGAGGAACACGTCTCTGCACCAATTCAACGCCCCTCGATCAGTCGAGGTGAAGCCCATGTAATCAAACCTCCCCTCTGCGTCGAGGAAACAAAGGAGGGCCAGCTCCTTCTCGGACATGTATATGATGAGCCCGGCCTCTACGAGCCTCTCCTTGTAGAGCCCAGTGGCTTTTAGGCTCCTGATCTCGCCATCGCTGAACACGCGCTCCCTCTCGCCCCGCATCTCGTCAGGCAGCTCCAGCTCTTGGCCGTGGAGGAACCGGCCCTCTACCCCCCTCTCGAATATGCTCTTTATGTCGGGGAACGCGCTCGCTATGTAGGGGCGGTTGAGGTCCC
>CAZBUI010000271.1:0-2007 GCA_964495055.1 uncultured Candidatus Bathyarchaeia archaeon
TACTGCACCGGGCCATAGACACCGAGAACACCAGCGAGCCCCGGTGGGGGTACATCCCAGAGATAAGGAAAGCCTTCGAGGGCAAGAAGCTGCTTATATCGGTGGCCGGGGGCATCAGGCCGCACACGGCGCAGATCGCTTTGGAGAGTGGAGCGGACATACTCATAGTGGGCCGGTACATCACCCAGTCCAACGATGTCAGGAAGAGCGTTGAGAACTTCCTGCCATGCCTGCAGGGAGACATAGACCTCTTCAGGGTCCACGTCGAGTAAACCTCTTTCTTTGTTGAGGGAAACTAGATAAACTCCCCCTCATCATCCAAGGGGAGCGATAGTTGAATCAAAGAGACGCCCTCCTAGTGGCTTTGGTGATCCTTTTCTCGGTGTTTCCCGTCGGCCACGCGGCGGCCCCGGTAAAGTACAGGTACACGCTTTCCTACAGGTTCGAGAACAGAGGTACAGGGGCCGTGGAGCTTTTCCGTGAGGACGTGGCCGTCCCCTTGTTCTTGGACACCGTGCGGCATACGGTGGAGATAACCGAAACCGACACTCCGCTAGGCGAGACGTTGACGGACTTGGACGGCAACAGGTGGGCGGTGGTGGACGTCCCGCTTACGCTGGGCCCTGGGGAGGAGACCTCGTTCACGGTAATCTACAGCATCGAGTCCTCGGCCGAGTTTTGGCCCGAGATGAGCGTCCCGGACGCGGAGGGGTTCGACGCGATCCCACCTGAACTCGTGGACGGCTACACTGACGCGACGGAGACCTTCATGAGCGAAGACCCATATGTGTCCCAGCTGGCCCAAGAGGTCGCCGGAAGGTCCCCCATGGTGTTGGACGCCGTTGTGAACATGATAGACTGGATCGCCGCCAACACGGAGTACTGCAACTTCGAGGTGCCCCGGTACCCCAACCAGACCGCCGCCGACGGCCTCGGGGACTGCGACGACCAATCGATCCTGCTGATATCCATGTGCCGCAGCCTCGGCATACCCGCGTATCTAAGGGTGGGAATATTGATACACCTAGGCATCGTGGACTCCCAGACGTCGTGGGAGGGCCACCTCACCGACACCAGGGACGGCGTCGGGTGGCACGCCTGGGCCGTGATATACGTTCCGCCTTGGGGGTGGCTCCCCGTGGACCTTACGCTTGCTCAGGAGGGTGGAGGGCTGGACGTTATCCGCGGCGCCCCGGAGTATGAGTCAAACCTAATACCCTGCTTCGACGTAAACAGGCAGCCATACATCGGAGAATCGCTGGCCACCAGGGCGAGGTTCATCGGCAGCACCGTTTATGTGGAGATAGCCGACGAAGCCGAACGGGTGAAGTCTGGCATACCGCGGGGCGAGCTTTACCTCGTGGCGGGGCTGGGCGTGGCGGTGGCGGCGGCCATCGCCCTCATGTTCTTGTCCGAGAGACGGGCTGGGCCGGCGAGCGTCACAGCACGGTCTTGAGGGCGACGGGGTCGCTGGGAGGCACGCATCTCCTCAGCCTCCTGAACGCACGGAGCTCCTCGTCCCGGCCCATCCTCGACGCCTCGATCCCCTGTCTGAGCACTTGGACCGCCTCGTCCATGGCTCTACGCTCAACGGGGAAGGGGACTCCGTCCTTGCCGCCGAACGCGAAGTTGAACCTGACCGGGTCGCGCCAGCTGGCGCCGTCCCCGTAGACGAGCTCCGCCACCAAGGCGAGGCCCCGCACGGTGCCGGGTCCGACTCCCCTAATAGATACGAGCTCCTCGTAGCTGCGGGGCTGGAACTCGTACGCGGCTCTCACGGCGTTCCAGTTCACCGACCGGGGCATAATGAGGGTCCTCTGCCCCGTCCACCCGTCGAGCCTCGACTGGCCCTCAGGCAGCGGCTTCACCAGCATCCTCCTAAGCCTCTCGGGGTTCTCCCTCACTATGTCTACGCATGTCCTCTGGTTCTCCGTGCTCTCCCTGCTGGTCATGTCGAGCGCCTCGTCAAGGCGGGTCTCGCAGAGTATGGCGCCCTGGGGCTCCACG
>CAZBUI010000272.1:0-1982 GCA_964495055.1 uncultured Candidatus Bathyarchaeia archaeon
CTCAGTCCTGCCGTCTCGGTCGGGTATGCCTATCTCGATCTCCCTATCGAAGCGTCCGGGGCGCCTCAGCGCCTCGTCTATTGCGTCGGGTCTGTTCGTTGCGCCTATGACTATGATGTGGCCTCTGCCTTTTAGGCCGTCCATCGACGCCAGCAGCTGTGCCACCACCCTGCGCTCCACCTCCCCCGTCACCTCGCTACGTTTGGGTGCTATGGCGTCAAGCTCGTCTATGAAGAGTATGCTGGGCGCGTTCTTCTCGGCGTCCTCGAACATCTTACGCATCCTTGCCTCGGACTCGCCGTAGAACTTGCTCATTATCTCGGGGCCGTTGATGGCGTAGAAGTTGGCCTCGCTCTCGTTAGCCACGGCCCTGGCTAGCAGGGTCTTGCCGCAACCAGGCGGCCCGTGGAGTAGCACGCCCTTCGGCGGGTCGATGCCCAGGCGCTGGAATATCTCGGGGTGCCTGAGGGGAAGCTCCACCATCTCCCTTATGCGCCTTATCTCCTCGTCTAGGCCGCCTATGTCCTCGTAGGTGGTCCTGCTGGGCATCTCCAGCTCAGGCACGGGCTCGCTCATGATGCTTATCTCAGTGGTGGGCGCGATCTTGACTATGCCCGCTGGTCGGGTGTTCACCACCATGAAGGGCACACTGTGGCCCAGCATCATTATTAGGAGGGTATCGCCGCGGGTAGCGGGTCTGTCGATGAGCCTGTCCTTCACGAACCTGATGAAGTCGTTGTCTACGCTTATCCTTATGTCAACTGGGGCTAGTTTCACGGAAGTGGCGTACTCGGCGTCCGCCTTCTTCACTGTCACAAACTCGTTTATGGAGACGCTGCAGTTCTTCCGGATGAATCCGTCGATCCTTATCATCCCGAGGCCCTGATCCTCCGGGTACGCCGGCCAGGCCTTGGCGGCGGTCGGCTTCTTTCCCTCGATCTCCACGATGTCGCCGACGGTCACCCCCAGCGTCTTCATGGTCTCCGAGTCCATCCTAGCTATGCTTCTTCCCACGTCTCGTTGCTGCTTCGCTTCTGACACCTTTAACTGGACGCTGGTCAACTATGATTTCACCTGAGATTCTCAATTCCATGAATACGGAGCCCGTTATAAATATTAGTCATGGCTCGACGCCGATAGACAGGTACATCGCGGCCTATATCACGCCGGTGGACTCAGCAAGCTCCCTGGCGCTCTCCCGGTCTAGCTTAATCTTGTTTAGGAGCGTGTATCTCTCAGGCCGGATGGTGCGGGCGAGGGTGAGAGCCTCTATGACGGTATCCCGCTCGATCCCTAGTTCATCTGCTGTAGTGGGTGCGCCTATGGTGCTGAGGCTCTCACGGTACTCGCTCCAGTCGAGGCCGTGGAGCTTTGCCATCATTATCATCCCCACACCGCACTGTTCGCCGTGAAGCGCCGGCTTCTCGGCTATCATGTCCAGTGCGTGGCTGAAAAGGTGGGCCGAGCCGCTTGTGGGTCTGCTGCTTCCAGCTATGCTCATGGCGACCCCGCAGCTTACCAGCGCCTCGAGGAGGGTTCTTATGCCTTCCTGAGTCCGTTTCCTGATGAGGTCGGCGCTCTTCATGACGTGCTCGGAGCTCATTAGGCTGAGGCTGGCCGCGTAGTTGCCGTAGTAGTCGCCGTTCTCCTCGTGGGCGAGCCTCCAGTCCCTGACCTCGGTGGCTTTGGATATGATGTCGCCGCATCCGCTCGCCGTGAACCTGTATGGAGACTCAGCAATTATTTTGCTGTCTATAACCACGGCTATGGGGGACGCCGCCTTGGCCGTGTACGGCTTGCCCATGCCCTTCACAGAAGCTAGGCTGCTGGCTATGCCGTCATGGCTAGCCACAGTGGGGACGCTTATGAACAGCTTCCCTGTCTTGTATGCTGAGAACTTAGCCACGTCGATGTTCCTGCCTCCACCCACCCCGATCACGGCGTCAACGTCATCCTCCAGCGCCTTGTGATTCACGGCGTCC
>CAZBUI010000273.1:0-1941 GCA_964495055.1 uncultured Candidatus Bathyarchaeia archaeon
CCCTTCTTAAACCGGATTTTATGGGTTAATCCGAATCCTCTATAATACTTTGCTGGGAGCCTCGCCTGTTAAACTCATCCCTGAATAGCATCTTTGCTTGATCTATGAAATCCTCGATGTTGCCTTCGCCGTTATATCCGGCTGCCGTTGGGTGGCCGCTCCCTGAGCCGCCGAGCCTTGAGGCAAGCTCACCCACGACCTCCCCCAGATGGATTCCAGTAAGACTGTAAAACCGATTCTTTGACCTGAAGCTGGCCCTCAGCGTGCCCTTGTCTTTCCCGGCGACGGCCGCCACGTCTGCCCCCGAAGACAAGAGGGCCCTTGCCCCGGAAGACTGGAAGGAGCCGAGGCGACTGAAAGCCAATATCCAGTCCCCTAATACCTCTATTTCCGCACGCTGCCCGGCTCTCAGCCTCGCTATCTTCTCAGACTGCCTAGATGGGATTGTCAGCAGATCCTTGATCATTGAAACATCTCCCACCTGTTTGAGAAGAGCCGAGATCATCTGGAACGTGTTAGATTCACCTAGAGAGAAGTGTTTGGTGTCGTACGCGATGCCGGCAAGTAGGGCTGTCGATGCGACCTCCGAAGGCGTCACGTCGTAATAAGCATAAAGCGTGTAAACCATCTCTGATGCAGAAGATGCTTCGGGGTCCACTAAGTACAGTGTTGACAGCTCGTATACCTCGCTGTCCGGAAGGTGATGGTCTATGAAGACGATCCTTGCATCCGTCTCCTTTAACGGCTTCTCCCATCCGCCTAGCTGGTTAAGGCTCCCTGTATCAACAACTACGTAGGCATCGGCTTCCTGAAACGCTGTCTCGCATAGTTCTATACCCAGTGTAGACGCTATATTTCTTGACAGGACGCTGGCGTCGTCAGGGATCACGATGCTCGGCTCTGACCCCGTCAAAGCATGTATTAGCTCCTTCACGCCTTGGGCCGCTCCCAGCGCGTCTGGATCAGCGTTGTGATGACATAGAACGATGACCTTGCCTTCGATGACGCCACGGAACTCGGCCAATTCCGACTGCAAAATAGACACCGTCGCCTGAGACAGGTATTTGGTTGAGTTTAGAGGGTTAAGGGTTGTGTGTTAAGACGGGGTGATCCCGAGCTCCTTCTGGAGGGTTTCCTGCAAGGTCGTCATCTTCTCCTGCGTCTTATCCTCCTGTTTCTTGAGAACCTTGGCTCTCATCTCAAGGAACTCTTTTCGCTCTTTGAGCTCCTTCACAACGGTTTCCCTATCTTTCTCGACGAGGACCGCCCCAACGCTTTTGTAGACCTTTGAGTCTCCTTTGACCTCTTCCAGTGCATCCAGCGCTTTGTCTGACTCCACCATCTCCATCTCTATCCTCTGTTTCTGCAGGAGAAGCTGCTGCATAGTGTTCTGCAACTGTTGTAGCCGCTGCAGACGCTCTTGGACTTGGGGTGAAAGCTGAGTTATTCCTGACATATATATCGCAGATAAAACCATGGAGCTGCGCTTTATACTTATCTAAAAAAAATTGAGGAAAAGCAAGTTTAACGAGTACGGGTCCACTCTCTGCCCATCGTTTCGCGGGCGATCACTATCTTCTGTATGTTCTGAGAGCCCTCGGCGCCGATGCAGTAGCTCATCACGCCCCTCATACCCATTTCCAAGGGGCATTCCTTGGTGTATCCGTAGGCGCCGAACCAGTACATGACGCGCCTGAAGGTGTCTAGAGCGTGGTGAGGCGCAAGATACTTGCACATTGATATGTAATTAGATAACTCCAGAGCAGTGAATGTGCCGTGCTGGTACTTTTGATCCAGCATCCAAGCTGTCTTGTAGATTAACTGCTTAATCGCCTCGCCGTGAGCAACCATGTCCGCTAAGTCGAACTGTATTCCCTGGTACTTGGCGATTGGCTGGCCAAAAACCTGCCTCTCCTTGATATAGTCCATGCCTAACTCAAG
>CAZBUI010000274.1:0-1922 GCA_964495055.1 uncultured Candidatus Bathyarchaeia archaeon
ATATAGCTATTATCTCATTTGACGAGATGTTATATGTGACGAACGTGCGGGCGTCGCCTGAATAAAGTAGGTGAAAGAAGAATGAATGAAAGAGAAGAGGGCTGCCCTCTTTGTGGGATATGTGAGAGGGAGCCCGAGAACGTGTTATATGAAGACGGACACTTCGATAATCAGGACAGCAGACCTTAAGGGACATCACGAGAGGGTGATGCTGATTTTAAAAGACATCTATCGGATATACCGCCACACATATCATACGACTTCTCATGGGTGACGAAGACTCCAGTTATACGACAACGCCTTGAAGAGATATTCGGTTACACTTACAAGGCAATCATCATGGAGGGCAAGTACGGCTCTTATCCCGATCATTGGCATCCCTGTATAACTGATTTGGAGCCGGACTCGGAAGACCACCAACAGATACTGGGAACCCCATGGTTGGAGGCCATAGATATAAAGGCGTGGAAATGAGAAGCTTGTCCTGTAAAACCGTATGAGATATTAGATTCATTTCACCATAACGTTATCGGTGAAGAAGAGATGGGGATAATGGAGAGCCTCGGATACGTCAACAAGAGCAGGCTTGATGAGGAGCTTGAGCGAGGCGTGGCGCTGGAGAAGGAGCTGGAGGAGCTGCGGGAAAAGGTCTCCGTTCTCGAGACCGAGAAGTCCGAGCTGGAGAAGAAGCATCAGGAGGCCTTGGAGAAGAACAGGGAGCTGGAGAGCCAGGTCTCCAAGCTCAGTGAGGAGCCAGAGGCCGAGGAAGAGGAGAGCTAGCTCAGCCGGGGCTCCCGTGGGTCAAAGGTTGAACCGTGGAAGCCCCTTTTTTATTTGATTGAATGGTCTAAGTGTTTCTTGGTTCTGTAGCTTATTTGTATAGGTTTGTTCGGTTCATATGAAGCGGTGTTGAGTGTAAAGATTATCTCATGCACAAACAGCCCATTACTTGTGGTGCCTTTGAGGCGGATCGTTTTATTCTTCTTGGTTGCTTTGCTCGTCTCCTTTCCTCACGCATACGCCGTCGACCAGGACGACCTGGGCACGGGGGGCGACGCCGGCGACACCCTTGCGGCGGCGGCCGAGATCACCCTCATCGAGGGCGTCCTGGAGGGCGAGGGTTGGCTGGACGAGGACGACGTGGCCGAAGCCTACCACTTGGAGGTGGGGTTCCATAAACAGGTGACCGTGGCCCGGGAGTCTCCTGAGGGCGACAACTACGACCTCGACCTCCACGGCAGGTACCGGGATCTCGAGGAGAGCTCCACGAAACCGGGGCGCTGGCGTTCACGGTTTTAAGGCGGGGAAGTCTAAGGAGAACCGAGACTAGAGAGATGCCGTGAGAAAAGACTTAGGTTTATTTACGCGTAAGCTATACTGGATGTTTACCTGAAGACAGGCCTCCTTCATTTTTATTATTCCAGGGTTAATGGATAACTGGTTGCGGTTTTGGTTGTAGGACTCGGCGTGATCGGGTGTGGCAGCATCTCGTGGTATCATCTGAGGGCGATCCAGTCGCTGGAGTCAGCGGAGATCGTGGCGGCCTATAACAGGAGCCCCGGGCCTCGGGCGAGGTTCGGCGCGGAGGCGGGTCTGTCCTCGGGCTCGTTGTACTCGGATGTCTCCGAGTTGTTCGGGTATGATGGGTTGGATGCGGTGGTCGTCTGCCTGCCCAACAGCATGCACTCCAAGGTGTCGGTGGAGGCCATGGAGGCTGGTCTTCACGTCCTCTGTGAGAAGCCCATGGCCACGAGCCTTGCCGAGGCGGAGCGGATGGTGGGGGCCGCTGAGAGGTATGACAGGAAGCTGCTCACCGGGCTCACCAGGAGGTTCACCGGGGAGTCCGTGGCCGCCAAGAGGGTCATGGACGGCGGCGGGCTGGGGGAGGTTTATTACTCGAGGGCCGGGTGGGTGAGGAGGAG
>CAZBUI010000275.1:0-1921 GCA_964495055.1 uncultured Candidatus Bathyarchaeia archaeon
CGTCCAGCCTGTATATCTTGAACTCTAGGAGCGAGGGCCCGCCGCCCTCCCGGGCCCGCCTCACGGCTTCCCCGGCGGCCTCGTAGACGATCTCCACGTCCCAGCCGATGTGGGTGGAGCCGGGCATCCCGTAGGCGGCGCCGCGGCTGCCCACGTCGTCGATGCTGAGCTGGGGGTAGTCGATCTCGTGGCCCAGCATGCGTTGCACCTTTGGGCTGCTGTTCTCGCAGACGAATACCACGGGGAGCCCCCAGCACGCGGCCAGGTTTAGGGTCTCCTGGACTCCCCCCTGGTTGCTGGCGCCTTCCCCGTAGTAGCTGACGGCGACGTTTCTGGTGCCGCCTAGCTGGTCTGCGAGGGCGTAGCCGGCGCACATGGGGACGCTGCCGCCGACGACGCCGTTGGCGCCCAAGGCGCCGACGCCCTTGTCGAAGATGTGGTAGGGGCCGCCCTTGCCCCGGTTGGTGCCCGTGGCCTTGGCCATTATCTCGGCCATCATGCGTTTGAGGTCGGCGCCCTTGGCGACAAGGTGGGCTAGGGGCCTGTGGGTGGACCCTATCTGGTCGTGGGGGGTGAGGTGGGCGCTTACGCCTGCCGCCACGGCCTCGCCGCCCGTGCTGAGGCTGACGCGGCTGCACCTGCCCTCCTTCATGAGCTGCTTGACGCCGTTCTCGAAGGCCCTTATCCTGACCATGACCCTGTAGAGGTCGAGAAGCCGTTCGTCGGATATGCCTGAACTCATGGTGATAGCGTGGGGGACCGCGGATTTAGGGTTAACTGATGGAGCGGTTCCTGGTCGAAACCATGAATAGGCGCGACTTCGCTGTGTTACTGGATGTCTCACTCGTTTCTGGGCTACCCCGTGGAGGACGTGTTCACGCTGGCGGCCGCCCTGGCCGGGCTCCTGGTGATTGGGCTGCTCATAGACTGGCTGAGGAAGATGACGGGCAGGTACCCTGCTCCGTAGGTGGGCGCATACCTGTCCCAACGTCTTTGTTGAGCCACTTGTATTCTTGACCCTCGACTGCGTGAGACGAGGCTCAGCCGAGGACGTGGATGAGTAGGCTCAACAGCAGGGCCAGCGTCAGCGCGGGGTGCAGCGCGGCGCTGTGGAACCTGTACTGTCCAGCGTCGGGGACGTACCTGAGGAGGGCGCCGGTGCCGGCGATGACCAGGGCGAGGCCCAGGTCCATCAAGGCGCCCCAGGCCCCCGCCGATCCCAGGCTGTATGCGGCGTGTAGCAAGGTGAAGGATACGGACGCGAAACCGGCCAGGCAGTGGACCCTCATAATCCTTGCGCTGAGCCCCGGCGCCACACTGTTCACGGCGTATAGCGACGAGGAGGTGAGGACGGCGGCCAAAGCGAGGAGCCCGGATGCCGCGGCGGCGTCCATCCGCTAAGCCACTTCCCCAGGCCTCTCGGTGGGGGCGAAGCACTCGTAGCCCCAACGCCTCTCGTCGTCTAGAGCGGTATTTATCTGCCGCCGGAGGGCCTCCACCGTGAAGGGCAGAACGAACCCGAAGGCGATGAACGGGTGCACCGTGTTCCACGCCATGTGGATGAGGGCGGCCACCAGAACCCCCGGCGCCAGGTCGGCTAGCTGGACCTCGCCTTTCATCGCCTTGGCGATGCCCAGGCTCCGGCCCGCCATGGCCGTCCAAGCTATGTGCATGAAAGCCGTCATGGACCGCACAAGCACCGCCTGGAGCGCCGGGTAGCTGTTGTTAACTATCATCTCGTAGAGGTACCAGAAGTTCTCCAGGCCCGCGAACCCGGCGCCCGCGGCGGCGCCGTAGACCATGCCGTCCAGGTGGTCGTTGAACTCGTCCCCCAGCCTGCTCCGCGCCACCAGGTAGACGCCCAGCGCCTTCAGCGGCTCCTCGATGAACCCGGCGCCGCCCAGCCCCAGGTACGGCGCCG
>CAZBUI010000276.1:0-1919 GCA_964495055.1 uncultured Candidatus Bathyarchaeia archaeon
CGGGTTCACGCACCTAAACAGCGCCTCCCCCCCCCCAAAAAAAAACAATGACAGCTTCACGCGGCTTATCCGGCAAACACCCGTATAGAACACTCTCCTCCACACGCTCATCGCACAGCCAGGAGCCCCCCCATGAAGGCTAAAACGAAGAGCAGACAGTGAGGCATACACCTCCCATAGAGATAGTGAAAGCCGAAGAAACTGGAAACCCAGAAACCAGCCAACTCGGTCAAAGGGTAGACGGCTGTAGAAGTGGCGACAGCCCCGCCTCCTCCGCCACCCCGTCTAGGACCATGAAGGGGTCCACCGCCATCCTCAGGTCAGCCTCGTCCAATGCCTGAACCTCCCCATCAACCTACTGTATGACACCACGTACGACGTCAAGATAAACCCGTACCATGCAACCCCAATTCACTCACCACAAATTCGCCCGAAACACACATCATTCAACGCCCAACATCTCTAAGAACTCGGAAGAAGTAACCGCCCTAACCTCCCCCAGATACCTATTCAAGTCCTCTCTGAGAACCCTATCCCCAGTTAATACATAATCAGGGTTCTCAAGCAACACAGAAGCGAGAACATGAGCATCTTTACCGTCTCTAAGAATACATCTACACTCTTCAAGCCGCTCCATAATGGAATCCTCCGAGATCAACTCATATGGAAGACGTGAGAGAAACAGATCCAGCAAACCATCATAACCCCTGAACTTTACCCTTATAGCCCTTCTAGTCTCAAGCAGAATGAGATCGGATAATACAAGCCGTATAACACCATCCTCGGCGAGCCTCAATACCTTATGCTCGTTGCCATGGAAAACTATACCAGAGACTAAAATATTCGAATCCATTAACACTCTAGGACGAGACAACTCTTTCTGCCATCAGCTCTTCTCTAGCCTTCTCGACTTCCTCCAAGAGCATCTCCCTCGTAACTCCCTCACCCTCAGCTATGGTCTCAAAAATAGTGGTAATCTCATCCGGTGAAAGCTCATCAACCTTCTTTAAAACAAGCATACTACCCGCCCTAGTAACGTACAGGTAGCTGTCTTTGTCCAAGGAAAGCATCTTTCTGAACCTAGAGGGGATGGTTACCTGTCCCTTCGAGGTAACCTTGATTATCTCAGACTCAGACATACAACACACCGTAAGAATTCCTTACATATATGTCTATGCTAAGTGTCTACGCTAAGACTCACTCAGAGCAATTAAAAGCCGGCGAGGGTAAACACAGTTACGGACAACACCAACAACCACCAACACCCCACGCATAGACTTAAACCCTTCACACTCACATAATGCCGACCCCCACGGCGCCCATGGCCTCCGCTATCCCCCCCGTGAGATCCACCGACCCGCCGCCACACACCACAACCCCGTCCACCAACCCAGACAGCCGCACCAGCACCGACGCCACGACATGCTCGTATAAGGCACAAGAGCCACCACCAACCCAGACATACGCACCCTACACATACCATACAACATATCTGAAACATACCGATCAAACCACCACTAAAGATAGGCAACAGCCAGCCAAGACACCGACAACCTCACTCCAACATACTATAAGCGTCACCCCTATGACGCTGGGCTCAATTACCACACGAACGGACACTCACAACTATGTCAGCCGTAGCCGTGAGATGCACCCCACGTGGGAGGCCTCATCCAGCACGAGAGCCTCGCCGAGCACGCCGACAACCCACCTCTCCTCGTCGAAGAAGGGAAAACAGGCAACGACAAGCGGTTCAGCCTTACGCATGGACACCCTTGATCCTGAGAGACTGAGCGCCAGTCTCTAATTCCAGATCGTCTCCACGACGCCGGATTCGACTATCTGCTCATCCCTCGTCAACGCCTTGGCTCCGAGAGCCTGAGCAGTTGCCACGATGATCCTGTCATGAATCTCAGATA
>CAZBUI010000277.1:0-1919 GCA_964495055.1 uncultured Candidatus Bathyarchaeia archaeon
CCCTGACCCTCGAAGAACCGAAGCTTGGTCCGGAGGGTGATGTCGCCGAAGTCGGTGGTCCGGGGCTCGTCCTCGGCGCCCAGGACGCCCACCGCAGCCACCCACTCGAGATCCAGCTCCACGGTATCCGCAGGCGAGTAGACGAAGCGCAGGAGTGGCCCGTCCCACAGGTGCTGGGGGCAGGCTTCGGGCTGGGCGTGATATGGGTGGCTCTGTCGCTGTCCAAGGGGCTCAGCGACCTCCTCATGAAGGTGCCCAAGCCGGTCGTCAGGGGGATACAGCTGGGGCTAGCGATGTCCCTGGCGTTGACCGGGGCGGAGCTCATGAAGCCGCAGCTGGCGCTCTCCCTCATATTCCTCGGGTTAGGGTTCCTCATGCTCCGGAACAGGTACCTGCCTGGGAGCGTCTTCCTCGTGCTCTTCGGGTTCATATACTCGATCTACACGGGGAGCCTTGACCCGTCCAGCATAAAGCTAGGGATCAGCCTTCCATCGCTGCACCTCTTCAGCCTGGAGGACGTCCTCTATGGTTTCCTCTACGCCGGCTTCGCGCAGCTGTTCCTCACCCTCACAAACGCCGTCATCGACACCGTCTCTCTGGTCCACGACCTTTTCCCGGAGAGGGTGGACGTCACCCCGAAAAACCTCATCATGAACATGGGGGTCATGAACCTGGCCACGCCCTTCATCGGCGGCATGCCCCTATGCCACGGCGCGGGGGGCCTCGCCGCCCAGTACATGTTCGGGGCCAGAACCGGGGGCGCCATACTCATGGAGGGGCTCCTAGAGGTGGGGCTGGGCCTCTTCTTCAGCGCCAGCATCCAGTCGCTGTTCACGGCCTTCCCCGGGTTCATAACAGGGGTAATGCTCCTGATGGCCTCGGTGGAGCTGGGAAAGGTGGCCTTCAAGGTCGAGGGAATGAACACGGGTACGGTGTTGTTCACGTCCCTCGTGTCGGCCGCCTTCAACATCGCAGTCGGCTTCGCCGCTGGCCTGATACTTCACTACGCAATAGAGAAAAAGGTCGTCGACCTGGGAGAGAATACATGACGGCCATTCAGGTGGAGGGGCTGACCAAGCGCTGGGGCCAGACCCTAGCGGTGGACGACATCAGCTTTCAGGTGGAGGAAGGCGAGGTCTTCGGGTTCCTGGGCCCCAACGGGGCTGGGAAGACGTCGACCATAAAGACGCTGGTCGGCCTCACAAGGCCCACCGGCGGATCCGCCAGAGTGGCGGGATACGACGTGGTCAAGGAGCCCACTATGGTGAAGAGACGCATCGGCGTGGTGCCCGAGGCGTCCAACCTCTATGACGAGCTCACCGTCTATGACAACCTTAGGTTCGTGTCCAGGCTATACCACGTCCCGCCCCACGTCAGAGACGACAGGATAAACGGGCTTCTGGGCACTTTCGACCTCGATGACTACAATGACAGGCCCTTTGGCAAGCTCTCCAAGGGGCTGAAAAGGCGAGCCGTGTTGTCGGCGGCGCTGGTGCACGAACCCGAGATAGTCTTCCTCGACGAGCCCACCTCGGGGCTGGACGTCATGAGCGCGAAAAACCTGCGCCAGGTAATCTCAGGGCTCTCAGAGAGAGGGGTGACCGTCTTCCTCACCACTCACTACATCGAGGAAGCCGGCCAGCTCTGTGACCGCATAGCCCTCATCGTGAAAGGGAGGATTATCGAGGTTGATTCCCCGGAGTCCCTGCGGGGCAGGGTGCAGGACGTTCCGTTACTTACCATCCGGATAGAACCGGTGAACAGGTTGACGCCGGAGGACCTCGAGGGGATCCCGGCTGAAAAAATAACGTTGTCCCCAGACGGCGTGTCCATGCTGACGCGCGGTGTGCACCGGTCGCTGGCGGCCTTCACGGCGCTGGCCGACGAGAAAGGAGTGACCATACAGGAGGTTCAGACGG
>CAZBUI010000278.1:0-1917 GCA_964495055.1 uncultured Candidatus Bathyarchaeia archaeon
CGGGGTTGACATATCTTCCATTTTCCGCCGCGTCTCTCCAGTACCCCGGTCCACCGTATGTCCTGAATTAAAACCTCATCTAGGCGCTTGAGCGACACCTTGGCGCCTTTTTCTGTGATGGCCTGCATCTGGCATCGTCGCGAAGATGCTTTCGAAGAGCGGCATGTCTTTGGTTAGAGCCCAACCGAAGGAGTTGTGGAGAATTCTGGTGATCTCTTGCTTGTCTCTGCCATTGTCTGAACTGGGCAAGTCCCGTCGATATGGTGACTTTTTATTAAAATATAATGTTTTTGAGGGTTGGAGGTAAGATTTTTAGTCCTAGGTTTTCTCTCAACACGCATGACCCATGTCGCCGCGCTCTGGATGAGGTTCAGCTCGCCTGATGAGGCTGAGGCGGCTGCCCACCGCTTCAAAGAGTGCCCCAAGGTGCAGCTCTGGGGGAACCGTGGCGCCGAGGCCTGCATCGTGCTCACGGTCGAGGAGGACGGAAGGTTCTGGTCCGACTACGTCGGCGAGCACCCGGAGAAGAGCTTCGGCGGCGTCGAGGCTAGGCTGGTCTACTTCGATGAGCTATTCAAACCAGAGGAGATGCGCGTTGGTCGTGAGAAGAGGGCTGGCGAGGTGGCTCCTTGTGGCAGCGTGTGCCGCACATGCCCTTCTTACGGTGATCCCTGTGGCGGCTGCCCCTCGCTAGACCGATTCATGTGACCAGGGAGAATATTCCCTGCTATTTTGTTTCTTTCTCGAAGATCAGCTCAAAGTAGTCGGGCACCCCGCCCGCACCCACGGATATTGATGGAGCGAATACCTGAACCAGCCTCCATCCCTGCTCCGCGTATTGCTCGACCAGTCTATGGTAGTCTTCTCTCGGCTTCCTCGTCATCAACCCGCTTAGATCCACTTTTACGAACTTGTACTCATACAATGCTTTATCCCTCAACGATAATGCGGTCGCGCGTAATAATATAAGAAATTCTAGCAATCTCTACTATACTTCCATCAACGATATGAAAACGAGATCAGAGCGTGTCGCCGTGTATGCTGTTTATTCTTGGGTAGCTGCTCGATCAAGCTGGAGGAAATCTTAATGAGTGAGACGCCTTCTGAGTTGAGTCCATGGGAGTCCACATCGCGGTAGTGGGAAACGGGCGGATAGGCCGCCCCACGGCGTACACTCTCTTCAACGAGATGCTGGCGGACGAGTTCTCGGTGGTGGACACGAAGCCGGGCTTGGCGTGGGCGTTCGGCGAGGAGCTGAGCCACGTAGCGGCCAGCCTCAGGTACGACGTGGAGATAAACACCTACGAGGAGGACGAGTGCGTAGAGGGGGCGGACCTCGTAGTGGTGTGCCCCGGCAAGCCCCGCGTCCCGGGGGTCCAGATGGACAGGAGGGACTTGGTGGCGGCCAACGCCGAGATAATCAACCAAGTCGCCGAGGTGATGCCCCCCAACAACCCAAACGCCCGGTGGGTGATAGTCACCAACCCCGTGGACGCCATGGCGACCCTCTTCCGGAGAGTCTCGGGGGCAGAGTACATAATAGGAACCGGCGACCACCCCGACACTCTCCGGTTCAGAACAAAGCTCGCGAGGGACCTCGGTGTCCCTGTGTCAGGCGTCGAAGGATACGTCGGCGGCGAGCACGGCTCGGCGGCGTACCCCCTCTGGTCAACCGTCAGAATAGCGGGAACAGCGTTGAGCGACTACCTTTCGGAGACGGGGAAGACCCTCGACCGTGGTGAGGTCGTGGGGTACGTGAGGGGCGTCTCCAAGAGGGTGGTGGACATCGTCGGCGGCACAGAGGTGGGCCCCGCCGCGGGGTTCAGGGACATTGTCAGGTCCATACTCCAAGACCGGGGCGAGGTGTACAGCGTCTCCCATCCGCTGAGGCTGCCGGGTCTGCCCGAGACGGTGAAC
>CAZBUI010000279.1:0-1912 GCA_964495055.1 uncultured Candidatus Bathyarchaeia archaeon
AGGTCAAAATTGGTGAGCACTTTTCCCGGAACAGCGGAGCCGGTGCCCACTATGGTGAACTTAGCCTCAGACATCTTCTTGCCGACGTACTTGAGGGCGTTTATGGTCCCCGCGAGGATGACGGCGGCCGTGCCCTGCTGGTCGTCGTGCCAAACAGGTATGGGCATCTCTGCCCTGAGCTTCTCCAGTATGTAGAAGCACTTGGGCTTGGAGAAGTCCTCGAGGTTTATGCCCCCGAAGCTGGGCTCGATCCACTTGACGGCCTGGATTACCTCGTCGGGGTCCTTCGTGGAGAGGCATATGGGGAACGCGTCAACTCCCCCCAAGTACTTGAATATGAGGGCCTTGCCCTCCATCACGGGCATCCCTGCCTGGCCGCCTATGTCCCCGAGCCCCAGCACCCGCGTCCCGTCGCTGACCACGGCGACGTAGTTCCACTTGCTGGTAAGCTCATACGCCTTCTCCTTGTCCTTCTCTATCTGGAGGCAGGCCTCGGCCACGCCCGGCGTGTACCATATGCTGAAGTCCTGCAGGCTCCTTATGGCGCACTTGGGCATGACCTCCACCTTCCCCTGGTAGAAGGCGTGGTAGTCCGGCGCGATCTCCTTCCACTTGGATGCCTCTTTCAGAAGTTCCTCTGTGTCTACACTCAAATCGAATCGTGAAGAAATGACCCTAATGGATATTTAAGGTGTGGTCATGGCTGGAAGTAACAGCTTTTAGCCGTATGCCTCGAGAAGCGCGTCGCGGACGTCGCTCTCGAGGGGGCCTTCGCCGTCCACGATGTCGTGGAACGTCTGGAATACGCGCTCCAGTTTGCGCCAGTCCGGGACGTACGCCCTGCTGAACCATATCCTGCTGCTGTCCACGTCGTCGTCCTCCACGTCCCACCGGTACTCGTCTATCCGCTCCTCGCTGATGACGTGAGCATTGCCGTACGGGCCCTCATGTTCAGGGGCTTCCAGCATCAGCACGCCGTCCGCCCCGTGGGCGAAGGCGTACAGAATGTGCTCCTTCTTGAGCCTAGCCAGGCTCGGCAACGGGATTATCCTCACGCTACTGGGGTAGGTTAGACGGGCGAGCCCTGCAAGGTCTACGGCGGTGTACGCAAGCTCCTGCTCGACGAAGGCCAGTATCTTAAGCTCCGCCTCGCTCTTGTCGAGGGCTCCTCTTATGTTCGCCTTCAGCTGGGCGTCGCTGAGGCCCTGCTGGTCCAAGGCGTCCTCGGGGCAAGCGGGTATGCAGGCTCCGCAACCACTGCACATTATCCCGTTGATGACCGGCTTCCCGTCGTCCATGGCTATGGCTTTCTCGGGGCATACCTCGACGCACTCCCCACAGCCGGTGCACGCCTCCGCGTCTGAGAGGTACACCTTGTTGGGCTCTATGACACGGCTGCCGCTGAGGAAGTTCACGACCTTCATCGCCGCGCCCTCGGCCTCCGCGGTGGAGCTCTGTATGTCCTTGGGGCCGATTATCATGCCGGCCGCGTATATGCCGTCTCGTTTAGTGCTCATGGGGTCCAGCTTGGGGTGCCGCTCAAGCACGAACTGGTCCTCGTCCACTGGCACCCTCAGTCTCTCGGCCAGCCTCAGCGTCTCCTCGGTGGTCACGATGGGCGGCGCCAGCACCACGAGGTCCACCGGGTTCTCCACCATCCGGTTGAGCATCATGTCCTCGCCCCGCACCAGCACCCTGTCGCCCTCGGGCACTATCTCCGTCACCTTGCCTTTGACGAACATGGTCCCCTTCTCCTGGGTAGCCATGTAGAACTCCTCGTACCGGCGGCCCGGCGCCCTGATGTCTATGTAGTGTATCCAGACGTCTACGCCCCTTTCTCTGAGCAGCTGGGCCTGCTTCAGGCTGTAGAGGCAGCAGACTCGGCTACAGTGGGTTCGCCCCACCTCCGTGT
>CAZBUI010000280.1:0-1903 GCA_964495055.1 uncultured Candidatus Bathyarchaeia archaeon
ATGCTGAGGCTCAGCTCGTGATCGCCCTCCTCGGCGTCCTCGGCCACCCTGTAGTTGATGTCGAAGGGGATGGGGCTGTCCGGGTCCACGGCGCCGATGTACTCAGTGCTGCCGGCCACACGCTTGAAGACTTCGTCCTCGACCAAGCCTATGCTCACGAAGTCGACGCTCTCCGTCCCTATGAGGAGGAGGTCTGCCTCAAGCTCCTTGGTCTCTCCACGCCTCACAGTCTCGGTGGGGGCGTCTATGAGGTCGAACTCTATGAGCCCCTCAACCATGACCGTCAGGGTCTCGGTAAGGCTCCCCGATACACCCCGGGATGTCATGTATGTCACTGTTGCCGTGACGGGGTACTGCCCAGCGGCTATGTCACCCGACGCGAGGAGCCGGTAATTTGCTGTGGCCGTGCCGCCGGCGTCCAAGTCTCCGAGGCTGCTCGTGGTTGGGCTCAGAGGAGATATCGATTTTACCACCCCGAAGCTCAGCTTGCTGAGAATCTCGTAGGCGTCGGCGCCGCTGCACTGGACCTCCAGCTGGACGTCGAATTCGTCGCCCGGCCTCACGCGCTCCTGAAGCACCTCCATGCGTTTCAGCGTGATGATGGTGGACTTAGCTGCAACCGCTGAGTCTACGTTCACAGGTAGGCTGAATGACTGGTAGTACCTATTTTCCTTGACATCTGTGTAAGATACCGTGGCCGTCAACGTGTAGACGCCTAGGGGGGTGCCCTCAAGTATGCTAATCACAGGCTCCAAGGCAGCTGGTTCCCCCACATCCAATTCTTCTATGTTTATGACCTGTCCGTCAACAATCGATATATAGCTAGATATGGAGCTAAGCGTGAACTCTAGATCGTATAGGGTCTCGTCCCAGCTGTTAGTGAAAACGTAGGTCATCTGGTTTTCTGTCCCAGACTTTGCTCTTACGCTCTCCTGCTCAGCTGTACTTTTTATCTTGGGTGTGTAGCTCTGGTCCACGATGACGCCGACGGGCACCGTGACGGTTGAGGGGGTCGGTGTCAACGCCACGTACTTTATGTATGACACGGTGAGGGTGAGACTGTAAGCCCCCAGAGCAGTGTCTTGGTTGACGTACACCGTCGCCTCATAGCTCTTTTTATTACCGTCGCCGATCCTAGTGAACGCTTTTTGGGCGTTCTGTATGACGTTTAGCTCTGGTCTGGTGGAGGAGAGGATGGCCTGGATGTCGGTGATTTCATAGTCGCCTGTGTTCCTCAGCTCGATGGTTATGGCGTTTTCCTGTCCTGCCATAAAGTAGATGCCCTCAGTCGAAACCTCCAAAACAGCCGCGTTCGCGGCCGAGGCGTGTGGTAGCTGGATGGCTAATAGCATAGCCAGTGTCAATACGAATAGTTTCTTTACGTTCATCAGATGATCAAATCCTTGAAGCATTTGTCGCCCACTATGACGCCGTCCCTTAGCTGTATGAGGCGGTCCGTGTTCTGGGCCACCATGGCGTCGTGGGTGATGAGTATGAAGGTCTTACCCTCCTCCTTGTTGAGCGTCCTGAGCAGATGCATTATCTCGTCCCCTGTCGTCGAGTCCAGGTTGCCGGTGAGCTCGTCGGCGAGGATGAGGTTCGGCTCGTTGGCGAGGGCCCTGGCGATGGCGACGCGCTGCTGCTCGCCCCCGCTGAGCTGGCTCGGCTTGTGGTCGGCCCTTTCGTCGAGCCCCACAAGCTCAAGCAGGCGGTGCGCCCTCTTATGCCGCTCGCTCCTCGACACCCCTGCTATGGCCATGGGTAGCTCCACGTTGTCGAGGGCGTCCATCCTCGGGATGAGGTTGAAGAACTGGAAGATGAACCCGATCTCCCTGTTCCTGAGCTCAGCCACCTGGTTGTCGTTGAGCTTCGAGATGTCCAAGCCGTTTATGTAGACCTTGCC
>CAZBUI010000281.1:0-1899 GCA_964495055.1 uncultured Candidatus Bathyarchaeia archaeon
TCCTTTCAGTATATTTGGACGCCTGAAGGAGGCAGCCATCAATAGATATTTCTTAGTTAACGCTATAGTGTGACATGGAATGGATTTCACGGTCAGACCCGAACTAAAGATAATGTACCCGACGGCCGTCTTCGGCGGCCTGACCATAGCCAACCAGCGGAACACGAAGAAGCATCCAGACCTCGAGCAGACGAAACACCGGTTGGAGACCAGGATCAGGGATGACTACCCGGACCCCGGGGAAGACCCGGTTGTCCAGGCGTACGCGGGGTACTTCGACATGTGGGGGAAGACCTACCCCATCGAGTTCCAGATCAAGAGCGTCAAGAAGGGGAGGACTTTCCCCCAGGTCTCGACCCACGTGGACTGCATGTTCATGGCCGAGCTGGAGGACAGGGTCCTCACCTCGGGGCATGACATGGACGCGGTTCAGGGCGGTCTGGTCTACGACCTCGCCGACGATGGCGAGGAGTACGTCAAGCTCAACGGCAAGAAACAGGTCCTGGTGAAGAACGACGTGGTGCTCAGGGACGACGAGGGGGTGCTGGCCAGCGTGCTGTTTGGCCCGGCGGCGAGGACTTCCATCCAGATGGAGACCGTGAACCCGCTGTATTTTGCGTGGTGTCCCGTGGGGATAAGCAGGGAGACGGTTGACGGGCATCTATCCAACATACTGGGGTACTTGAAGATGGCGTACGGTGAAGGCGTCGAGGCGACGCGGCGCGTCATCTAGCATAAACGCGTCGATCCCCAAATCTTCAAGACTTTGTCGCAAGCAACGAAGTTGCTTAGATCCTATGATATGGCCAGTACTTTCTCCGGGTTATCCTTGACCATTACCCTGATTTCCTCGGGGTCGAACCCCCGCTCCAGTAGCAGGCTGATGTAGATGCGGAGCCCCTCAGGCGGCGCGGGGTTATGGACCTGGCCCAGGTCGCTGGCCAGTATGTAGTGCTCGGGGCCCACATCTCTGACGGTCTCGGCGACGTCTTCGATGGACGTGCTTCTCCATGCGGGGGACAGTGACGAATAGCACAGCTCGAGGTACGCTCCCTTCCCTGCCATCCACCGCTGGTCCTCGGTCGAGAGCGACGCCGTGACGAAGTTGACGTGGGTCACAACTGTCTTGATGCCTCTCCTCCGGGCCTCCTGCACCAGGGCCCTGGACTCCTTTATGTCTAGGTGGGAGGTGGCTACGGCCGCGTCGTGGTCCGCCACGGCGTCCAGTATCTGGTCTATCTCAGGTTTGAGGGCTCCCTCCTCGTCGAGGACGGTGATGCCTTGGGCGTCTCTGTATACGCTGGGCTTGTCGTAGTCCAGGCGTGACCCGTATTTCCCCAGCTCTCCGAAATGGGTCTTGTGGTTTCTGGCGTCCACGGAGGGCATCCAGACCATCCTCCCTCCGAGCCTGAGGGCGGCGTCCACGGCGTAGGGGTTGAGCCCTCCGGCGGCGTAGTTGAGGGTGACCCCGCCGTACACCTCCACCTCCGGCACGGCCCTGTGTACGAGGTAGCCGCGGTCGACGGTGGGTGTGTGGTGGTGCTTGATGACGATGCCTCTCATCCCGGAGGCCTTCGCAGCCTCCGCGGTCTCCACGGCGTCCATGAGGCGCGGGAAGACGCTGGGACCGGCGTGGAGGTGGAGGTCGATGGCTCCTTGGAGGAGGTCTTGGTGTGGTCTCATGGGTATTTCATGGTGGATGGCTGAGATAAAGGCTACGAGCGCTTCTAACAAGAAAAAGGGGGGTTAGGCGTAGTTTCTGTATTGTAGCGTCGAGTCGTATATCCAGTCGCCGTTGAACCAGTTGTCCCACTTCATCTCGTCGGGGGACCCCCGCATCTCGCATGAGGCGGGCGCATAGTCGTAGATCTACGCCACGTTTCCGTGCTCCGGGATCCA
>CAZBUI010000282.1:0-1893 GCA_964495055.1 uncultured Candidatus Bathyarchaeia archaeon
GAGCACGCGCCAATCGCCCTCAAACATGCAGGGGTCTCGGCGGTCATCGCCGAGAGCTTCGCCCGCATCTTCTACAGGAACGCGACAAACCTGGGGCTACCCGCCCTCGAGTGCCCCGACGTAAGCAAGAAGATCAAGACGGGAGATACCGTCGAGGTGGACCTAGCCAAAGGCACCATAGTCGTCAACGGCTCAACGACCTTAAGGTTTACCCCGGTGCCTGAGTTCATGATGGAGATACTCGAGGCAGGCGGGCTCAGAGAGTACATTAAAAACAACAAACAGAACTGGTAACTTAGATTTCCTCTGCCGATAACCCTTATCCAGTCTACAGACTTTTTCAACTTTCCAACAAAGCGGTGAATGAGGCGTCACTCGACGCCTTATCACCCGCGATAAAAGGGTCTACTCGAATGGGAAGCTGTGCTTGCTCAGCCCAAGCTCGTCTCTCATCTGGATGAGCTCCGCCTGGACGCTGGCGTTGATGGGCACCCCCTCCACCCGACGCTCCAGCGACGTGAAATACTCCTTCTCGCCAGCAGTGTAGATGCGGTCAGCCCCGGGAGCCTTCTTGGCCGCCCTCAGGGAGCGGAGGATATCTCCCGTAGTCTTCTTGAAGTCGTTGAGGTCGGTGAACGCGGACACGTCTATGGCGATGAAGAAGTGGCCCAGATTCACGCCGTTGATCGCCTTTAGGAAGTACCCCGACTGTAGGGAAGCAGACAGTATCTCGACCACGGTGGCGTAGCCGTATCCCTTGTAGCCTGCGGTGTCCTCGCCCATGCCCCCCAGAGGGAGCAACGCCGCCTTCCCCGAGAGGAGGTCCTCCAATATCTCGTCTGGGTTGGTGCTGGTTGAGCGGTCGCTCTTGATCACGAGCCCCGGCGGCAGCTTCTCTCCCTTCCGGGCGTAGAGCTCCACCTTTCCTCTCTGGATTATCGAGGTGGCGCAGTCCAGACTGAACGGGAACACCTCGTCGGTGGGAAAGGCAAACGTCAAGGGGTTGGTGCCGAGCATAGGCTCGACGCTGAAAGTGGGCGCTATGGACGGCCTGGCGTTGGTGCCCGTGATTCCTATGAGCCCCTGTTTGGCCGCCATCTCGGAGTAGTAGCCCGCTATCCCAAAGTGAGTGGAGTTCCTAGCGGCGACCATGCCCATGCCGAGCTCCTTGGCCTTCTCTATGCAGAGGTCCATGGACTTCTTGGCTATCACCATGCCCATGCCGTTGTTTCCGTCCACCACCGCCGTGGTCGGGCCCTCCCTGACAACGTCGAGCCTCGTCACGGGAGACTGGAGCCCCTTCTTCACCCTGTCGTAGTAAACGGGTTTGAGCCTGTTGACGCCGTGGGTGTCCAAGCCTTTAAGGTCGGCGTCCAGCAGCACGTCGGTGCATACCTCGGCGTCTTCCGCCGGTACACCCATACCTTTGAAGACATCATGTACATAGGGTCTTAGCAGCGAGAGCTTGACCCATTCAACTTCCTTGTTCACGTTATGTTCACCGGCCCCCAACTAGTCACAGTTCTCCAGTGAAAAAATTTACTCACATCGAAAATCGTCACATGGCTAGGAGATTATCGACGAGCCTCATCGCCAGGCGGGCCATCTCCGGCTCCTTCTCCCTACAATCTCGAACAACCTGTTCCGGGGTCTTGCCTATGTGCGCCGGCTCCTCCGGGTAGGCGGCTGCCCACCTCTCCGCGTCCTCCGCCGTAATCTCCAAGTGAAATATCACTCCCCGGACGTTATCTTTGGCGAAGGCTTGTATGGGGCAGGGGTCCCCGGTGGCGAGGAGCTCGCCGCCGGGAGGCACGGTGAACATGTCGCTGTGCCAGTGGAAGACAGGGAAGACAGGCGGGAAGCCCCTGAACAGGGGGTCCCAGACGCCTTGGT
>CAZBUI010000283.1:0-1853 GCA_964495055.1 uncultured Candidatus Bathyarchaeia archaeon
ATCTGCCACATTTTCACCTCTCTCCCTCCTCGGCCGGGCTGCGGGACCTTAAATCCGATCCACAACGGAGAGCCCCTGAGAGCATGGCCCACGCATCCAACCGCGGCGCCCCCTCCGAAGGCTTCGAGACCGCGCTGAACGTGCTGCGGAGGCGCGCCCAGCAGCGCCGCCTATCCACGGGCAGCCAAGCCCTCGACTCGCTCATAGGCGGCTTGGAGCCTGGGACGTTCTACCTCTTCTACGGCGGCTGCGACGAGGAGCTGGTGGACAGGCTCCTCCACAGGCTCGTCTTCGAGGCTGTGAGGCCCCGCGGCGGCGAGCCCGGCCAGGCCGTGTACGTGGTCTGCGGCAACTACAGGCGCAGCCGGTCCATAATGGACATGGAGTTCCTGGTCTCCCTCGCCGTCGAGGCGGGGCTGGACCCCGAGCAGGTGGTGCCGGAGATACACGTGGTATGCGCGTTCTCCGAGAGGCAGCTCATCAAGGCCCCGGACCTCGTGGACGAGATACTGGGGCGCACGGGCCCAGTCGACCTGGTCGCCGTCCAGCAGATATCCAAGATATTCCACGGGCCCCTCGCGGTGAAGCGGGAGAGCCCCTGGGAGTTCACAGGCGTCGTCTCCCGGCTCCGGGAGACCTGCCAGGAGCAGGGCATCCCCTTGGCGGCCACCTGCCGCCCCGCGGGGAAGAGCCGCCGGGCTCCGCTGCCGGAGGGGGGCAGCTACCTCAGGCACGCGGCCAACGTCATGGTGTACCTGAGGCCGGTGGAGGGCGGCCTGCTCTCGGCTCATCTGGTGAAGCACCCCGACTCCGCCCGCAGGGGCAGGGTGGTCTCGTTCGGCGGCGAGGAGGCATGGTTCTGGGCAGGGTGATGAAGGGCTCCATGCGGACCCGGCTCCAGGACACCATGGCGCAGCTAAAGGCCAGGTACCGGGAGGCCCTCAAGGACGAGGCCATGCAGGAGGCGTTCGACGAGCTATGGGCGACGTGGTCCAGCGAGATGGGGGCCATGATCTACAGCGAGGTGCTCTCCACCCTGGACCTGCTGCTGCTCACGGCGGCGGCGGACAACCGCAGGGAGATCGACGAGATCAAGCGGCAGCTCTCAGGGGGGTCCAGCGTCGAGGGTTGACGGCTGGCTCCTCGACGTCAGGGTGAGGGACAGCCAGGCCGCCCTCTGGGTCAGGGAGCAGGGCGGCGGCAGGGTCAGGCTCCTAGACACGTACCACCCGGACCTGTTCCTGGAGCCCGCCGTGGAGCCTGAGCGCCTCATGTACCTCTTGGAGGAGAAGGACGACCTCCCCTCCGTCACGGTGGAGCGCAGGGTCTCCTCCATCAAGGACATGGGTAAGGCGACGGTGCTACGCGTCGAGGTGGACGGCATAGGCCGGTACCGCCGCGTCGTGTCCCACTTCGAGTCCTCCGAGTACGTGGAAGCCCTATACGACGTGGACATGACCCACACCCAGAGGTACCTCTGCGACCGGCGGCTCATCCCCTTCACGAGGGTGGAGGCCGACGTGGACAGGCGCCACAGGCTGAGGAGCATACGTTCGTTCACCCCGACCCTGGATGCCGAGCCGCCCCCCTTCCGCGTGCTGTGGTTCCGCATAGACTGGGGCGAGAACGCCGTCGAGGTCGCCGAGCCCGAGGGATACGTTTTCGCCGGCGGCGGCGCCCTCAGGGACTTCCTAGAGTACGTCCGGGACTACGACCCCGACATACTGGTCTGCGGGACCCGGGACCTCCACGACCTCCTCAAGTACAGCGAAGTCAACAGGGCCTACAGGCTGGGGGCGCTGGACGGCAGCGAGGCTAGGCTGTGGAAGGGCAGGCTCCACGTCACCTCCCGG
>CAZBUI010000284.1:0-1837 GCA_964495055.1 uncultured Candidatus Bathyarchaeia archaeon
TCGTCGGTAGTGAACCCGGCGGCCGTCGCGGTGATCACGGACATGCCCGAGTTGTACGAGGCGTTGAACGCCGCCTTTGCGTATGATCTGCCGGCGGGCACGACGACGCTCTCATCCACGAGCCCGATGTCCAAGTTCGAGGATGCGAGGTAGACTGTCACGTCCCGCTGAGCTATGTATGGGTAACCGTTTTCCGTCTCCAGCTGGACCACCACGACCTCGTGGGTCTCCCCGTCGGCGGTGATTATCGGGGGGGATAGCTCAAGGTTGAGCGCAGGCGACTCGGACGCCTCCGCCGCAGTGGTATGAGACATGACGATCATCGTCATCGCGAGCAGCAGAGCTGTCGCTAACCTTCTTTGAAATCTAGTTGTTCTATACAAATTGGTCACCGTTACTCTTCTTCTTATGGAGCTGCCGTGAAAAACTTTTTACCTTCCCTATCGCCTCGGAGAGAGCCTTCTGCAGATCGAAGTCGTCTGTCTCCGACAGCAACTCCGTCAGGTGCTCTATGTCCTCCTCGTAGTCGTCCAGATCCTCGTCTGCCTCGAGTATCACGCAGAGTATTTTGTTCCCTTTCCTGCCTATGATACCTAGCTTGGTGCCGTTGAACTGGACGAGCAACCGTTTCTCAGCCCTATCCAGGTTCCTGTAGAGGCCCATGATGGATCTGAGGTTGGCGTCGGTCAGGGTGGGGGGTAGCTTAAGGTCTCCCGGTATCTTGGTGACTTTGACGCCCCCCTTCCTCTGTTCTATCAGGAGCAGGGGGTGAACCTTCTTGGAAGCCTCGTCTTCACCGGGATACGCCTCTAAATCCTCTTCGAGATTGATTAGGTCCAAGGCCTCCTGTGGCAGGTTCACCGATTTCGCCGTCGACAGTTGGCTAACCAGCTCCCTCCTGCGTTTTATGTAGTCCTCTGCGTCTATGCCGTCGTTTATGAACATGGAGTCGAGCTCGTGGAGGCTTTGGTAGGTCTCCATGTCGCCTAAAGTTTGATCCGGGGCGGTCAGCTCTATTATGGGGGGCTCCGGCCGTGCCTGGGGTTTAGGCTGGGTCACTGGGGTTACCTGCTGATAGGCTTGAACTGCTCTCTGCACGGTTACAGCTTCGGGTACGACCTGCACCCCTGTGAGGGACTGTATCTCGGCGCTTGTCTTCCACGCGTCGATACAGAGCCTGCAGACATCCAATGGGATCTCGTCAACGTCCACGGGGCATGGCCTGGTGGGTATGAAGGCGCATCTTCTACTGTTGCTTATTCCTTCTCCCTCCCAAGTTCTCCATGATGTTGGGCCAGAACAGGTAGAGGACTAGCACTGCTCCGAGGGTCGTCAGGCCGGCTGGGGTCTGCATCCAGAGGAAGTAGCTGCCAAGCCCCTTGATGGAGATCGTTTGTCTTCCGATGATGTCGCCACTTTTCACGGTCCAGGGGTCTACGGATGGGTTGTTGTCGCCCTTGGTCTTGACCTGGATCTCGTTGGAGTCGTAGCTTATCTCGACTATTCTATGGGTGATGAGGGTGCCTGAGATGTACTCCTCGGGGGGCTTGAAGGTTATGACGTCGCCTACTCTGAGGTCGGAGTATGCGACGCCTTTCACGTATATGAGGTCGCCTGGGTCTAGGGTGGGCTGCATGCTTCCTGTGGTTACCACCATTAAGGGCTTCCAGTTGTTGCTAATGTACGCCACCCCCATATAGGTCTCTACTAAGAGTGCGATAATCATGATCGTCTTGATAGTGCTTATTGTTTCTTCGTAGGTGAGCCCCAGCCTCTCGCTGAGGGGCGTGGCCTCCTCAATAGTTTGATCTGTGTCTTCAGGTTCGCCGAAGAAGCT
>CAZBUI010000285.1:0-1816 GCA_964495055.1 uncultured Candidatus Bathyarchaeia archaeon
ACCACCTCACCCTCCAGTATCACGTCGCCTTCTCTGATCTCCTGCTCCACCAGCTCCACTACATCCGGGACGCTCTCCGTCACGTCCGAGAGCCTGCGGCTGAACACCCGGGTCTCGCCGCCCCTCCTATGTATCTGGATGCGAGCACCGTCGTACTTGTGCTCGAAAGCCGTCTCGCCGCCGTGCACCTCGATGGCCTCCGCGGCGTCCTCCGCCATGTTGGCGAGCATGGGCTTCAGCGGCACGAACAGGCTGGCCTCGACCCCGGACAGCCCCTCCTCTCCCCGCTGCAGTGCCACCTCGGCTACCATGCCTAGGTCGCCGGTCATCATCAAGGCGCGGCGCGCCACGTCTAGAGGGGCGTCGGCCGCCTCCGCTATGGCCTCAAGTATAACGCCCTCGCTCGCCCCTATCCTCATCTCGCCGAAGATTATCCGCACCAGTATGTCCTTCTCGTCCTCGTCGGTGGAGGTGAGCAGCCCCTCGATGAGCTGCTCCTTGAGCCTCCTAGACCCCGACCCCGACGCCTCCGCGACCCTGCTCAGGGTCTCATGAACCTTCTTTATGGTCAGCCTCTCCCTGAAGAGGGTGGTCTGTCCTCCGCTATGCAGCACGTCCCGGACGGTGCTCCACCCCACGTCGAGGCTCCTCGGGTCGAGCTCGGGGAAGACCGTCCCCGCCAGCAGCAGCACCGCCGGCGCCACCTCGCCGGGCTTCAGCCCCCTGAGGAACTCCGCTATGAGGGCCGTCTTCTCCTTACGCTTCGATGCGGCCTCAAGGTCTCTGCACAGCGTGGCCAGCTCGCTGAACCCGGTTTCAGGCGTGGCCGCCGCCTCCCACGTAGTCTGTCAGGCTCCGCTGGCTGGCTGCGGCGCGTATCCGCTTCACCAGGGTATCAACGCGGTCCCGGCTGAATCCCCGCTCCCCGCAGAGGAGCCCCACCAGCCCCTCCTCGTCCAGGCCCCGCGTCTCCAAGCTGTAAGTCTCGGTGACCTCGGGGTGCAGGTAGATTTCCCGGATGGCCCGGTACGTGCCGGACACCTTGGCGAGGGTCTTCTCGGGGAGTTCCTCGATGGAGCCGTGCCGCCTCATGAGCTTGAGAGCCGTCTTGGGCCCGATCCCCTTCACGCCCTCGTTGAAGTCCGTGCCCACCAGTATGGATAGGTCTATGAGCTGCGTCCTCGTGATCCCGAGCTCCGAGAGCAGCGCCTCCAACTCTATGAGCTCGGGCTCCAGCCTCCGCGCCCGCCCCTTGCTGGGGAGCCACTCCTCGCCGCCTATGGTCAGGTACCTCAGGAGCCTGGGCGCCCCGAAGAGGAGGGAGTCGTAGTCCCTGCTGTTGACGGCCCAGACGTCGCCCCTGGACGCCATGTACGCTGCCTGGGCCTCCCCCTCACCGGGGGCCTGCACCCACGGCACGCCCAGCAGGGTGAGCAGCCTCTTGGCGTCGTCCAGCCCTTCCCCGGTGAGCCTCCCCGTCATGACGGCCTTGGAGTAGGCGGTCGCGGTGTCGCCGCGGCTCACGGCCTCCACGTACTCCTCCTCGGCCTTGTGTCTGGCCTCCCTGCGCTTCTCCACCTCCCTCTTCTTGAGGTCGGGCGGCCTGCCGTCGAACACGAACACCAGCCTCATGTTGTAGTCGGAGACTAGCCGGGTGGTCCTGTACGCCAGGCCGACGAGGTGGCTGGTGACCCTGCCCTCGCCGTCCATGAGGGGCGTCCCGTCCCTGGACCTGATGAGGGCGAGGAACTGGTGGAGCACGTTGAAGCCGTCCACGGCGAAGCTCCTGCCCTTGAGGTTGTCGAGGCTCAGCGTC
>CAZBUI010000286.1:0-1808 GCA_964495055.1 uncultured Candidatus Bathyarchaeia archaeon
CGTCGTCTAGAACCAGCTTGGGCTCCAGGTACTGTCTGATGATGTAGGCGTCGTAGCCTGCTTTCTCGTCGCGGTACTTGGCCGCCTCGGTGGGGCCCATGCCCAGCACGATGGCTGGGGCCTTGCTGTCCCCGATCAGCGGTCCATGGGTGCCGTCGGGCGTAGCCGTCAGGGCGTAGTCCGTGTACGTCTTTATGGTGGGGTACCCGGGGAGCGTGAATTCGCCGCCGGCTGCGCCGACGGTCGCGATGCCGCTGTGCACCAGGTCCCTGACGTAGGTGTTGGTCACGAACTTGCCCCAGATCGACGGGTGCATGGCCATGAAGTCGGGCTCGTAGCCCTTGCCCTCGATGTACTCGATGCTGGCCCGTATCGCGATCCACGGGTTGGTGTCGCTGTCCGGCGGCGTGGTCATGGCGCCCCAGTCAGAGTACACGGTGCCGCTCACCTTCTCGGTGCACGCCTCCGCGATCTCCACGATCTGCTTGTTCTCCATGCGGGCGATGTCCCTGCCCGCGTCCTCCACGTTCAGCGCCAGCACGTCATGGGCCGCCTTCTTCTGCGCCTCGTCGCTGACGACGACGTGGACCACGTTCTTCCAGAGATCGAAGTCCACCGCCGTGTAGCTCTCCGCCGCTATCTCTGCCTCCACCATGGCGGGCACCTTCTCCTGGCCCGCTAGGGCGGTGGCGACGTCGATGCGCGCCGTCAGGCTGTCCATCCGTATGGGCCTGCAGATGCCGCGCAGCTTGTACCTTGGCCGCGCCGCCCCCAGCACCTCGTCCAGGATGACGGCCGCCTCGATGCTCGCTATGTCAACGGGCGTTATCGCCTGGGCCTCATAGACGTTGGGTGCGGGTGACTTGAAGTAGTCTCCATGGACCGATGAGTACCAGACCCTCAACTACTTCACCCCCAGCCAAACCTTGGCGGTGGTGTCCGCGTTTTCGGCGTCCTCCACCAGCGTGCCGACTATGCCGATGTCCGTGTCAAGCGCCGTCTGAACGTCGGCCTCGACGTAGCTCGCCGGGGCGTCGCCCTTCACGAAGAGCGTGACCTCGCCGGCCGTGGCGCTGATCATGACGGCCTGCCCCTTCTTGCCGCCGCCGCTCCCGCTCACCTTCTGGCACTCGACGCAGCCGAACACGACGCACTTCACCTTGTGGGTGGTCTCCTCGCTGTAGTCGTGGGCCTCCATGGCCATCATGAAGGGGCCCACCGCGGTGTTCGGCGCCGCCAGTATCCCGTTGCCGTCGTTGTACACGATCTCGCCCTTCTCGATGTCCTCGTTCAGCTTGACGGTGAACTCCTCGACGACGAGGAGCTGCTCCTTGAGGACTCCTCCAGCTCCCATCAGGTGTCCCTCCTGCCGAATAGGCGCATCCGGGTGTCCTCCATGGCCGTCTTAAGCTCGTCGCTGGGGCCCGCGTACTTGGCCTTGGGCTCGGTCTTCGTCTGGGCCTTGGCGGCCTTGACGGCGTCTGCCTTCATCTGCTGGAGGGCGTCCTCGGGGTAACCGGTGAACCGTTCCCTCTCCTCCTCGATGTTCCCCAGCAGGCCTGCGGCGGCGCGGGCCTCGAGGACGCTCTCCACGATCTCGGCGTGCTGCCGTGCCTCTAGCTCCGATACACGTGTCTCGGCGTCTTCCCTGGCCTTCTTCTCGTCTGTTAGCTGCTGCTCTAGCTCTGTGACTCGCTGCTGTAGCTCGTTTTCCATTTTTTTCCTCTCTTCTCCCTCGGGATTCGAGCCCCTGTGGGCTCCCGGTCCCTGGGCCGGGTCCTCGTTGGACTGTGACGTGTAGAGCCGGG
>CAZBUI010000287.1:0-1804 GCA_964495055.1 uncultured Candidatus Bathyarchaeia archaeon
CGTGGATGTGCGCCAGCTTCCTCAGCTCCCCGGCCTTCTCCTTGACCCTGAGGAGCAATTCCCTGCTCATCATGTCGGCGCCGTGGGGCGCCAGTATGCATGTGACCCTGCCGTCGCCCGCGCCGTCGTAGCGATCGATAAGCTCCAAGGCTTCCCTGAACCGGGTTTCGCCCACGTCCTCGTAGAATATGTAAGGCTTGTTGGCGTCGGGTCTGCTGCCGGGACCGATCTCGTTGATGGTGTTGGCCAGGTTGGCCCGGACGCCGGAGGGTATGAACACCTCCTCGGCGGCGGACCCCATGTCGCCACCTATCTCGCCGAAGGTGGTGGTCCCGGCCTTCACCGCCTCCAGCACCCCCAGCGCCGTCCCCTTGACCGTGTGCTCGGGCTTCCGGTGCCGGGTGAACGGCGCCATGGTCTTGAGCATCCACTCTATCTCGGGGACGTCCTGGGCCTCGCCGCGGAGGAGGCTGAGCCCCGTGTGGATGTGGCCGTCCACGAAGCCCGGCAGAACCGCCTTCCCCCTCGCGTCGATGACCTTCTCGGCGCCGCCGTACGCCTTGGCCACCTCGTCCGTGGGGCCAACGGCGACTATGTCCTCTCCCTGTATGGCTACGGCGCCGTCCTCGATGGTGCCGAGGCCGTCTCCCTGCATGGTGAGCAGGAACCCGTGTTTGATGAGTATGCCGTCGTACTTAGTCAACGTTTACACCGCTTCCCCCTTTACGTCTTTTTGCGTTTAAAAAATCTTTCAGAGGCGTCTTAACGGGTGACGTCCACTGGCACCGGGTCAAGGAGGCGTACTAGGGTCTCGGGCTTCATGCCGACGACGTAGCCGCGGCGCCCCGCGTTGATGTAGAGGTAGGGCAGCTCCAGTATCGTGGACTGTACGTAGACCGGCAGCGGTCTCCTGGTGGCGAAGGGGCTTATGCCGCCCACCGTGTAGCCCGTGAGGCGCTGGGCGTCCCGCCTGCTCGTGGTCTCCACGTTTCTGGCGCCCACGGTCCGCGCCAGCTCCTTGAGGCTGACCTCCTTCTCGCCGTGCATGAGCACAATGAACGGGTTCCCCTCGTCGTCCTCCATGACTAAGGTCTTGACGACGGCGTGCTCGTCCACCCCCATCTGCCTTGCCGCAGCCACGGCGCCGGATTTCCGGTAGTCGTAGAGGTGCCTGGTGTACTCGGCGCCCGACTCGTCGAGCCGTCTCGTGGCCGGAGTGACGGGGTACCTCAACAATATCACCACGTCACATTTCCCAGGCCCCTATTTGTTGTTTGGCTTCCCGGCGTGATGGGCAGACATTGATTGATGGTTAAATGTTTAATATCCATACAATAAATTCATTCGAAGGAGCATACCCCATTGATCGAGATACGTTTCCACGGCAGAGGAGGACAGGGCGCCGTGACCGGCGTCAGGATGCTGTCCTCGGCCGTCCACATAGACGGCAAGTACACCCAGGCCATCCCCCAGTACGGAACGGAGCGCAGGGGGGCGCCGGTCGTCGCGTTCTGCAGGATAGCCGACGAGTATATCAAGGAGAGGGACCTGGTCCACGAGCCCGACATAGTCGTGGTGCTTGACCCCCTGCTCGGCAAGAAGGTTGACGTGACCCAGGGGTTGAAGACCGGCGGCCTGGTGCTGGTGAACCACCCGGGCTCCTACATGGATGCCGGGCTCGGGGGCGAGTTCAGGGTCGCCACCGTGGATGCCACCAGGATAGCGTTGAAGACCCTGGGGCGGCCCATCACCAACACGGCCATACTGGGGGCTTTCGCCAAGGTAACGGGGCTGGTCGGCCTGG
>CAZBUI010000288.1:0-1793 GCA_964495055.1 uncultured Candidatus Bathyarchaeia archaeon
CCGCGGAGGTGCAGAGGCGGGGCCTCGAAGCCCTGCTAGAGACGATCACCCCGGAGGCGCTGGCGCTGCCCAAGTCGCTGCGAGACCTCATGCCGCCGCGCCCCCAGAGCCTGCCCCAAACAAGGGACTTGTTCCCGGGGAGGGCGGGGCTCAGCTTCGATCCCTTGGCGGCGGCGGAGACCGCCGCGGGCATGACCGTGGGTTTGATACTGCACCCTGAGCGCGCCGCCCGGCTGGTCGAGTACCACGCGCGGGACCGGGAGCTGCCTGGACTCGGGGAGGTCATGGACAGGCTGTTCGAGGCCACCTGGCTCACCGTCCACGAGGACGGCTACAGTCAGGAGCTCCAGAGGCTTGTCAACCACGCCGTCCTCTTCCACGTGGTGGAGCTCATAAAGAACAGGGAGGCCCCCCAGGCGGTGAGGAGCCTGGCCCACTACAAGCTAGTGCAGCTGCACGAGCGTCTGGGCGAGGTCGAGACCGCAGACGAGGCGCAGCTCAGCCAGCGCATGTGTCTAGGCATGGTGCTGGACAGGCTTAAAGACGACCCTGAGGCCCTCAGGCTCACGCCTCCGGCTGAGCCCCCCATGGGGGCTCCCATCTAACACCTTCCCCAAAGGTTTTTCTGTTATCGGTGGGTTCGTCGTTCCTGTTTGTGGACGCCCCAGGAAAAGGGGCTCGCTATGTGGTTGGGATGAACGGTTGCCGTTAAGGACGTGTTTACTCATCCAGCGGGTCTAGGAGCCTGTGTTTTTTTATGCGGGTGTCTATGCCTGAACTCTGACGGCGACGGTTTTCGAGTCAGCCTTGTTGGCTGCTATCACGTATTTATTGCAGGCTGGACCGGTACTCGAACTCATACCTCAAAACGGCAGCCTCCCTGGTGCATATACTGTGCTACTGAAATGAGTGTGTACCGGAGAGGGGCAGCCAGTAACTCGGGGATATCTTCGATGACCGGAATCACGCCATACGCGGTTTCTGGGCCGCCGATGTTCGGTTTCTCCGCCAGGGCAAAGGGCGAGAGCGTTCATCTACAGGGTCAACGAGGGCTTGTCGTTGCGGTGACGGCGTTGGCCTGGCTCGGGGGCCTCTTTAACCCGGTTCCCCTGGGTCTTCCATGAGGTCTTTCATCAAGGTGATGGGGCCGCCCCTCCTAAAGGCCGTGAGGGAGCTGAAGATCGCTGTGGATATGCCGCAGGTCTGCGTGATGGATGAGGCATACTGCTTGATGTCCCCCGTGCAGTGGCGAGGGACATAGGCCAGCCCTTCGAGTACCCCGAGTACGTCTCGGGGTTCTTCCCTCGGAGGACGAGTGTGAGCGTGAAAACCGAGAGATGCCGCAGCATCATCAGCGAGTCGGGTGAGGCACCGGAGGATTATAACTTCTTCTTCGAGCGGCTTGAGGAGCCTGGCTGGGGGCAGCTTAACCAGCTGGTGGAGAGGATCGACGCGGCGTTGGAGCCCCCGGGGTGTCCGTACTCCATCACGGCCAAGAAGTAGGTTCTGTCTCGGGTCTGCGTTTTCCATGTAATTAGTTCCTTCAAGCGTTTTTAGGATGGGGCTCAGCGTGTTTGTGAAGCGTGGCTGTGGGGTGTTTTTGGTTAGGTCTTGTTGTTATATTAATGAAGTCGCGTCTTCCTTCGAAGGGTTTGTAACGCGTTTATAGCTGGTATTGTTGGCGTTTGGGTGTTGTTTTCGTTTGTGGCGGGGCGGTGACGCGGTCAGCTTCGCCATGATGCCGTCGTAGGTCTTCATGGCTTTGACGCCCTCGTCGGTGATCTTGTAGACGT
>CAZBUI010000289.1:0-1791 GCA_964495055.1 uncultured Candidatus Bathyarchaeia archaeon
ATGAGCGGCGGCCGGCTCCGGGTCTACTCGGCCCCAGATAGGATATTAATAAAATAGGCTGGGTCTACCTGAGGCTCTCCATGAGCGTGAAGAGCTCTGACAGCTTCTCGGATTTGCTGCGTTTGAGGCTGCTGTCCAGCTTGTCCTTGGGCACGTACTTCAGCGCCTCGTAGTAGCAGTACTTGACGCACTCGGGGTCGCCGCCGCAGAGGTCACACTTGTAGGCGATGTCGGTGACGGGGTCGATGCTGACGCCGCCTATGGGGCAGACCATGTTGCAGATCTTGCAGCCGACGCAGGCGTCTTCGTCCACCACTATGGCGCCGGTCTCCTGGTCCCTGCTGAGGGCGTTTGTTGGGCACGCCTCCACGCAGAGCGGGGTGCTGCACTGCTGGCACACCATGGGGATGTAGTTGTGGTAGACGCCCCGCTTCTCGTAGCCTATGACCTTGATGCGTGACCTGCTGGGCTGGACCCTGCCTGTGTTCTTGAGGCTGCACGCCACCTCGCACATGCGGCAGCCCACGCACTTCTCTATGTCTACCTGTAGCACCTTCTGCAACGTTATCCCTCCTTCCCCGCCGGGGCCAGCTTCCCGGCGGCCTTGAGCGCCTTGGCTACGTCCGCCATGCCCAGCTTCTTCAGCGTCGCCTCCCGCTGGAGCCCGGTCTCCTTGTCCCAGCCCCTGAGAGTGTAGTACTCGTCCTTCATCTTCTCGAAGAGCTTCCTGTCCAGCCGCTTCCCCTGCTGGGGTCCGTCTGGCACCGGCTCCTCGAAGAAGAACTCGGGGAGGACGTCCGTCGCGCGGGTGCGGCCGTCG
This sequence comes from uncultured Candidatus Bathyarchaeia archaeon, assembly GCA_964495055.1. Classification (GTDB taxonomy): domain Archaea; phylum Thermoproteota; class Bathyarchaeia; order TCS64; family TCS64; genus RBG-16-57-9. Next base: position 821 of record CAZBUI010000289.1, read on the forward strand.
CGGACCACTATGGCCCGCTCGATGTTGCAGACCCTCTCGGCGGCCTGGAAGAGCGCGGCCTCGTCGGTGGGTATCCCGGTGGCGGCGGTGAACCTTTCGGCGGCGAACTGGTAGCTGGTGTCGCCGAACTGGCTGCCCGGCGCCCCGAAGCGTCCGGGCCTGATCATGGTGGTGCAGTAGCCGAGGCTGTCCGCGATGGCGGCGCCGTTCATCTCGTATATCAGCGCCGCGGGCTTGCCCTCGTACTCCGTCGCCATTATCGCCTTCTCGGTGCCGAACATCTCCTTGCTCCACGCGAGGCTTTCCTCCCTCTCCCGGGGGTCCATGCCGTCGTAGTCGTCCCGGGCGGGCTTGTCCCAGAGCACCACATGGTAGGTTGTGGCCCGGAGGCTGTTGCCCCTGGCTGATATGGCTTCGCCGAGGGCGGTGCCCGGCGCGGCCCTGAACTCGAAGGTCCTCATGGTCATGCCCTGGTTGTGGTACAGGTAGTCCGTGGCCTTCTTTCCGAGCTTCTGAGCGAAGGCGACGGGGCCCTCCGCCAGCGCGTTGCCGTAACCCTCCCTGTGAGCGATCTTGCGGGCCGTCTCGAAGAGGGCCGCCGGGTCTCCCTTCTCGAAGGTGACTCCGTCCAGGTTCTTCTCCGATACGACGCCCATCTCGTAGAGGTGCATGAGCCAGCTGACTATGGTGGCCACCTCCTTGTTGTCGAGCCCCAGGTCGGTCATCATCCGGGTGCCTTTGAACGCGGCGCTGAGGTCGGTCATCCAGAGCTTCCACGGCCAGTACGTGGGGTAGCATCTCCATATGCAGGCGCCCTCGCCGGGGAGGTCGAATAGGGGCTGGCATGGGAAGGGGCAGCCGAAGCACCCTATGTTCTTCTCGAAGTACTCGCCCAGGTAGTTCTCCTCGTACGCCTTCCTTATGTCGGGGCGGTCCCTCCACGCGTGGCTCTCGTAGTTGCCTACGACGCC
>CAZBUI010000290.1:0-1788 GCA_964495055.1 uncultured Candidatus Bathyarchaeia archaeon
GAGGTCAGGTCCCGGAATCCGTGGTAAACGTGGTCGAGATCGGGGGCGTAGAGACGGTGTTCGTCAACACCAGCCTCATCAGCTCCGACGCGGCTCCGGATATAAGGACGTGGTTGGACAGGGGCGCCCCGGTTGTCTTCTACGGTGACCAGCCTGAGTTGCTGTTGGATTTCTGCATGCCCCGGATATACGTGGAAGGCGTGACGAGTGATGGGTCCAAGCTCGTAGCTCTAGGCGTCATCGCCGCCACAGGGAACAGATCCGGAGGCTCTGCGCTCAGGGTGATGGGCAGGTCGTTCACTGAGGACGCGCTGGGGCATGCCATCGACTGGGTGGAGGACTGCCTTGGAGCAGCTTCGGGCAGCCCTTCTGATGGCTACGAGCGGGTGGGGCTGCTCAGGGAGGTGGAGAGGCATGAGCCCTACGGCGTCGTCGAGTCCACCGTGGATCTGGTGCGTGTGCTGGACGACGGCTCAGAGACATACGACTGGTACGACGCCACCGTTACGCAGACAGTCTCTCCGGGAGAATATTTCGGTGATTCGGGGTGGGGCTGGAGCTGGCTGGAGTACCTGATGAACGGCTCCGCGGCCGGCGCCAACGTCTACCTCTCGGACTACGATCAGCCGCCCTCGGGGGAGACGCCAGCCGGGCTGTTCAGCTTCCTATGGAGGATCATGACTTTCAGGTGGGACGAGGCGTTCCCGTGGCTCAGGGACGAACCGGTCGTCCGGGGGGTGGACATGAGCGACTTCAGCCGGGAGCTATTCATGGTGAGGTACGAGAACAGCGGCGACACCGGCGCACAGTTCACCGTTAGACACCGCTACGTGTTGCGCGTGGGGGAGGGCCAGGCGCCCATGTTCTGGCACCAGACCCAGATCAGGTACGCCAAAGGCGTTGCGTTCAACGTAGAGAGACACATAACGCCGCCGATGCTTGACGGCCTCGTGAAGGTGAACCCGTGACCTGCTAGAACCTCTTACCCGTCTCCTTGGCTTCCGCGAGGAGGCTCGCGTTGTCCCTTACGGGCCTCTTGTGGCTGCCGTAGCCCTTGAGGGAGCCTATTATCTGCATCCTCCAGTAGTTCTTCATCCTGCCGTTCATCCATTCCTGCACCTCGTCGTAGGCGTTGGGGTGGTCCCAGCCGCAGGTGATGGCGGTGACACACTTCACGCCCTCCGGGAAAAGCCTCCTGTACTCGGCGCCGTGGCTCATGCTGTAGTAGTAGAGGCGGTCGATGAACAGCTTGGTGCGGCTGCTGACTTGGTCATAGTAGATGGGGGTGCCGATGACTAGGCCGCCCATGGTCTCTAGGTGGGGCATCAGCGACTGGAAGTCGTCTTCAGGGTACACGTAGCCGCCCTCCCCGTATTCCAGGGGCCTGATCTCCATGTCGCTGAGGTAGAATATGTGGGTCTCGTTGCCCGCCTCTCTCGCGCCGGCTAGGACCTCCTCGACGAGCCTAGCCGTGTTGCCATCGCGGCGGGGGCTGCCCACCACGCCGATGACCTTCATGGTGGTACGGGATCAATGTAGGGATATAAAGGTTCAACCCACCCATGTGGTTACGCTTATCCGATCCTAGTCTGATTCACTTCTATGAAGCGCTTTAACGTTGAGGGGAGCTGGCCGGCCCTCGTCACGCCCATGACGACCGGGGACGAGGTGGACTATGGGGTGCTGAGGCGGCTCGTCGGGTTCCACACCGAGAACAACAGCGCGGGGGTGTTGTTGCTGGGGTCCACCGGGGAAGCCATAATGCTCACGGCTGAGGAGCGGAGGAAG
>CAZBUI010000291.1:0-1774 GCA_964495055.1 uncultured Candidatus Bathyarchaeia archaeon
CTCCAGTTGGACATGATCACCAGTAGCAGCACCATGGACAGGTTGTTCATCGCCATGTCCAGCATACCGCCCGTCAAGCCTTTGATGTCCATGAGCTCCGCGGCGTCGGGGTTGTCCTCGACCAGCCCCATGTACGATATGCCGTAGAGGGTCGTCGCCACGTCGAGCGTCTGGAGCAACAGGTACAGCGTTAGCAGCACCGTGACGAACTTCCAGCGCTTCACGGTCTCCAGACGAGGTTTTAGGTTATAAAGAATCAGAAACAAGGTTCCATTGGTGGCGGCGGTAGTTTTATTTGACCACCGACGTTCATCAACCCATGCCCGTGGATGGCTATCTCCTCAGTGGAGAGAAGGTGCTTTTCTGGAGCGACTTCCAGGTGTCCTACAACGAGGAAAAGTACAGGGTGTACCTCACCAACCTCCGGATGCTCCTGTTCAAGGAGAGGGGCATAGTCTTCAAGAGGGAGGAGATAATCACCGAGAACTGGGCCCAGATAACGGGGCTCCAGTTCACCGAGGCGGGCGGCATCGGCAGGAAGGGCACGCTGAGGTTCTCGTGCAGCAAAGGCGAGATAAGGCTGGAGGGACCAAGGAACGGCATGCTGGGCCTCTTCAAGGCCATCCAGAGGCAGACCCTGGACCCCTTCAGCTTCAGGGGCGGCGGCCCGCCCGAAGACTGATGCTGGACCGCCGGCGGCATCGTCACAGGTGTTTTAATAAACAGGTGTGTAACAGATCAACGTTCAGGTGCATGTGAATGTCTCTGCTGGCCCAGAGAGATATCCAGAGCAAGCTGAGGGTTCTAGGCAAGAAACACACATGGAGAATACTGGCCCACCTACAGAGGGGCTCCAAGTACATCACCCAGATATCGGACGAGACCAGCATACCCTACACCACGGTCCAGCACAGGGTCAGGGAGCTTGAGAAGGCAGGCCTAGTCAGGATAGTTGACCAAGTGGACAGGGAGACAGGCCGCGCCATAAAGCTAGTGCGGGTGAGCAACTTCAGGATAACCCTGACGCCGGCCGACATAGCCAGGATCGTGGAGCGGGCGGACGAGCCGGTGGCCTGACTACGTCTGATGTGTGAGGACCAGGTTATGGACCAGCTCGGGCTTGCGGGTGATGACCCTCATGAAGAACTTGAAACGCTCGTTGGTGAGCTCCTTGTCCGCCGCCGCGATGAGCCTGTACCTGTGGTCCCTCATCTCGCCGAACAGGAAGTGGTTGAGGGACCCCGTCATGTTCTCCGCGTAGTCCTTGAGGAAGCATACGATTACGAACAGCGCCTTGCCCAGTATCCTCCGTTTCTGGGGGCTCTCGATGCTGGTCACGTTTTTCCCCGGGAGATAGTGGTCGTTCTCCATCATGAGCACCTTTATCTGGTCGGCGAAGCCGGCCTCCACGAAGACGTCCTTGGTCACCTGGAACAGGGGCAGCTCCACGTTTCTCTTGGCGCCGACGTCCATCAAGACCTTCCACACGTGGCTCGTGTCTACTATGACCCCAGACATCTGGCGGTATTATCTTGGGGGACGGTTTAAGTGGTTTATAGAATCTGGGTAGGGTTTATTACCTGGATATCTCCTCGACGGCCGACGTCAGGGCGTCTATCTCATCCAACGTGTTGTAGAAGTACGTGGAGGCCCTGACGTTTCCCTCGTTGAGCTTGAACAGCTCCTTCATCAGCGGCAGGGCGCAGTGGTGGCCCGATCTCACCGCTATGTCGTACTCGGTATCCAGTGTCAGGGCGACGTCGTGAGGGTTCAT
>CAZBUI010000292.1:0-1773 GCA_964495055.1 uncultured Candidatus Bathyarchaeia archaeon
AGAACAGGATGGGCGGCTTCTCGCCGGGCCTCGTCGTCCTGATGGGCTGTGACGGGCTGGGGGACGAAAGGCTGGCCAATGTTTTCATCGACGCGGAGGCGGACGCGGTGGTAGGCTGGGAAGGGGCCGTCAGCCTCTCGTGCTCTGATGAGGCGGTGCTCTCGTTTATTCGGGGTATGCTGGACGGTGAGTCCCTGAGGGAGGCAGTTTCTTCATGTTCAGGGGTTCAGGGCGTCTCGCTGTTGTTCCGTCCCCTAGGGTCGCGAGGTTTTTCGTGGGGGTAACTTTTGCGGCGTGAGAGCCGCCGGGCCCGAGACTATAAAAAAGGGATTTACTGCGGGTCGGGTGTTCTGGTTACTCTATGATTATGGGTTACATCACCAAGAGCTTTACATGAGAGTTACATGAGCTTAAATAACGGTTCACTTGGGAAGTGGCTGCTGTTTTTCGCGTTGCTGGTGATAGCCGGCGCGAATATCCAGCCAGCTGAGGCGAATGTACCCTCCGGGTACCAGTCGTTCTACGTGCTGGGAAACAGCACCAAGATCATACTGGAGGCGGTTGACCCCGCCGTGGGGCTGCCCACGTCCGGCGCCAACCCGTACAGCGTCTTCAGCGTGGTCTCCTACCAGAACGACACAAGGATATACGTGGACCAGAGGGGAAACGGCTACAGCTTCCAGAAGACAGACTTCACGGGCGCCGACGCAGTTTTCAGGCTGGACAAGGGAGGGGTGATAACCTTCGACAACTGGGCCTCCCCCTACTACACCGTAACGCCTCCAGGCAGCGGAGCCCTCCTAAGCGGCTCACTGAACAACCCGGGCGCCGTAGGCGTAGACGGGGGCGACTGCTTCTTCGTCGCCGGCGGCCCCCTGAGCGTATTCAGGGGGGCCACGGACAGGCGGACCGAGACCGGGGACGGAAACTACATCGCAGGCATGTGGGAGCTGTACCCCGTAGAGCAGGGAGGCGACGAGGCCCAGAAGAGCTACATCGTCCCCGCCGGTGAGAACACCACCGGCACCGAGGACTTTCTAGGCGGGGGAGAGGTGAACGGCGGCACCTTCGCCGTGGTTCAGAGCACCGAGGACGACACAGAGGTCAACTACACGCTGAAGGGGGTGCCGGGCACGAGGACCCTCAGCAGGGGCGAGAGCTTCGTCCTCGCCCACGTCAACGAGAGAGACACCATAGTCGCCAACAAGAAGATACAGGTGGGGCTCATCGCCAGCGGCGGCGAGAGCTACGACATAAGGTACTTCACGCTGAAGGACGAGAGGTTCACCGGCAACGACTTCCTCGTCCCGACGTTCCCGTCCGGCAGCTCAACGCTGGATATCCGGTACCACATACACGCGATAACGGAGGCCCATGTCACCATAGAGACGGACTCCGGGTTCGTGGCGGGATGGAGCCCAAGGCTGCTGTCGGCGGGGACCACCGACGCCAGCTTCACCACTGCGGGCGGCACCCCGGTCCACGTCACCGCCGAGGACGGCGAGAGGATAACCATACTGGTCTCGGTGGACACGGGCGAGGGAGACAGGGACTGGGGCTACGTGCCCATAGACGCGGGGACGCTGGTGAACGAGTACTTCGTCCCCTACGCCCCCAGCGGGCAGGCCAGTAGCCACGACATGCAGCTCTACGTCATGCCCATCTACAGCGGCACCACCATCTACGCCGACTACAACCAGGACGGCGTCGTCGAGGACTCCGTGACGCTGTTCCACATGGAGTCCCACGGCTTCTACGACGCCTCCGACATGG
>CAZBUI010000293.1:0-1746 GCA_964495055.1 uncultured Candidatus Bathyarchaeia archaeon
CGACCAGCTGCTTCTCGTTCACGTTCAGAGGCGCCTCCACGTGGCCCAGCGGGAAGCCCTCTATGCCGACGAGGAACAGGGATTGGTAGCCGAGGCCGCGCCGGGTGTCGTGGGGGTCTCTGCTGCTCCAGGCGGAGGTCCGTGCCGTCGAGGCTGGCTGCCTGTACGAGGCCTGCGGCTGACAGCGGCTGCTTCTCCTACGCTTCAGGGCTTCTCTTCATAGCCAGGCCTCTATGACTCGGAAGCCGTCGGCTCCGATGCGCTTCTTCATCTGGTGAAGTGGGCTTCGCAGGGGCCCTGTCACGGTATCCGCAGGCCCGCCTCAGGTATGGGTTTCTTCTGAGGCGCTTCACCAGGTCTTTGACGTAGGGTATCTGCTCCAGCTGGCGGAGCATCAGGGCCCTGAGGTCCCATTCGGGGTGGTGCTCCACGGGCCTCCCCGGGCCTTCGGTGTGGAGGTCTGTCCAGAGGATGGGGTGGATAGGAGTTAAATCCAGGTTCTCGAAGAGTAGCTTGGGAGAACCTGCCTCTTTCACCTTTTCTCAGGATGATGTGAGGCAGCTATCCCAATAAGTCTTGAATTATTGAATCCGCCTGCGCGCGGCTAGTACGTTACACTCCCAGCCTTTCTCCCGGCGACCCTGAGAAATCTGTCCCTGTATCTTTCGTCGCCGCGGAGCATCTCGTGGAGCGAATCATACTCTCTCACCAGCTCCTCTATGCCCGGCACGATCCTCCTCGGCTTGTTGAACCCCAGCTCGTTCTTCAAGGCATCGAACACCGCAGGGTTACAGAGGGTGGCCCTCCCGATCATGACGCCCGCCACACCCATCCCCATGAGAGCCCTCACCTTCTCAACGGAGTCCACTCCACCGTTGGCGATGACTGGTATACCACCTGCGGCTTCGACGCACTCAGGGAACACCGAGTAGTCCTCAGGCTCACCCGACTCCTGAGCGGCGGTCTTCGCGTGGACTATGAAGAGATCCGCCTCGACTCCGCCTAGGCAGTTCAGGTAGAGCCTGTTCCTCTTCTCATGCATGTTGATGCCGAGCCGCAGCTTCACCGACGCCGCATACCCGTAGTCCTGAATGATGGACACGAGCCTCTGGGTCTTTGTGGCCCGCTTGACCATGGCGGCACCCTTGCCGTGCCTGATGACGTCCCTGCTGGGGCAGCATAGGTTGAGGTTGAATCCCTCGAACCTAGGGAACGGCGTGAAGCCGTCGACGAACCGTTCAAGCCGGTCCTCCCTCCCCGTGAGGAGCTGTATCTGTACGGGCGTCGAGTCGGGGGCCATTATCCGGGTGAGCGCCGGTTTGTTGCCTCTGAGGAGGCTTTCGACGTGAGCCATCTCGGTGAATGTTAGGTCGGCTCCGTGGTTGTGGCAGAGGGCGCGGAGGACGCTGTCGCTGTAGCCCTCCATCGGTGCGAGCATGAAGCTGAACAAGGTCAGGTAGATATCTGGTTCGTGGAATATATGTGCGTGGCAGGTGGCTCAGGGGACCAGTGGCCTTGAATTAAGTCGGATAGGATAATAATGAGCGAGTCAGGTCTGATTCTCCTCGCAACCTATTTTATTAGTACTGCTTTGAAGCGACACACGATCAAACAATCTCTGGGTCACGCCCATGTGCGCAGCACCTCGCCTTGGTAGCCTCGTTCTCCACCGCTCTGAGATCCATGCTAGTAACGAAAGGCATGAGGGACAGCGATGCGGACTCGGCGAACCTGGTGCTTACGGGC
>CAZBUI010000294.1:0-1743 GCA_964495055.1 uncultured Candidatus Bathyarchaeia archaeon
GGGAAGGTCATAGGAGACAAGTGGGAGGACTTCAACAAGCGCGTGGAGGCCGGCGAGAACCCGGCGGAGGTCCTAGACAGCCTCGGCGTCACTAGGTACTGTTGCCGCAGGATGCTCCTGGGCCACATAGAGATAATCGACGACGTGCTCAAGTTCTACGAGCGGCGGGAGAGCCCCGACCTCAGAGGAGGAACCAGCTGATGGATGTAGAGGTAAACGATAACCTGCTCCTGCCTCAGGAGATACTGTTGAGCGCGGGCGTCCACATAGGCACTCGCATAAAGACCAAGGACATGGAGCCCTTCATCTACAAGGTGAGGCCCGACGGGCTCTTCGTGCTGGACATGGAGCAAATGAACGAGCGCATCAAGATGGTGGCCCGATTCCTGTCCAGGCTGGACATAAGCAGGGTCGTGGTGGCCAGCAACAAGCGGTACGGCAGGAACCCCGTCGAGAAGTTCTGCGAGATGCTCGGCTGCGTGCCGTACATCGGCCGCTTCACCAGCGGTTCGTTCACGAACCCCAATTATGCGGACTTCTTCGAGCCGGAGGCGGTCATAGTCACCGACAGCCTCGCGGACCAGCAGATAGTCGAGGAGGCCAGCCAGATCGGGGTGCCGGTGGTGGCGCTGTGCAGCACGGACAACAGCCTCAGGAACGTTGACCTCGTGATACCAGTGAACAACAAGGGCCGCAGGAGCCTAGCCATAGTCTACTGGCTCCTCGTCAGGGAGATCATGAGGGAGAGAGGAACCCTCCCGGCCAGCGGAGAGTTAGGCGCAACCATCGAGGACTTCGAGACCACGCTGTAGGTGACTGGTTTGAGCGTCAGGCGGCCGGTAGCTGCTGGGGCATTTTACCCCGCGCAGCCTGAACGCCTCAGACAGCAGATCGAGGAATGTTTCAACCATCAACGCGGGCCCGGCAGGCTGCCTGGCGAGATGCGGTCAGAACGCACGATTCAATCGGTTGTATGCCCCCACGCGGGCTACGTCTACTCAGGCCCAGCGGCGGCGCACTGCTACCTCGCCCTCGCCGAGCAGAAGAAGCCCGAGACCGTCATAGTCATCGGGCCCAACCACACGGGGTGGGGGACCCCCGTATCCATGATGGGTGAGGGTAGCTGGGAGACCCCGCTGGGACGCGTGCCGCTGGACACGGCTCTCGCCAAGGAGATACTCGAGCAATCTGATGCCATCGACTACGACCACACAGCGTTCCTGAGGGAGCACAGCGTCGAGGTGCAGGTGCCCTTCCTGCAGTACATCTACGGCGAGTTCAAGCTGATGCCCATATGCATGGGGTACCAAGACCTGGAGACCAGCAGAGAGGTAGGCAAAGCAATCCACAGGGCAGCGGAGGGCAGGAACGTGCTTGTGGTCGCCTCGACTGACCTGACCCACCAAGAGCGCCAGGAGTCGGCGAACAGGAAGGACCGCATGGTGATAGATGCCATACTGGAGATGGACGAGGAGAGGCTCCAGAGAGTCGTGAGGGAGCACAGGATCACGACGTGCGGCTACGGCCCGGTGTCGGCCGCGTTGGTGGCCTCAAAGCTCGCGGGAGCCGGAGAAGCAGAGTTACTTTCATACTATACCAGCGGAGACATTATAGGAGACTACAGCGCGGTCGTGGGATACGCCGCCCTGAAGATAACCCGGTGAGTGAAGACGATGCATGTGGAGGCAACGGCGCCAGGGAAGATGATACTGTTCGGTGAGCACAGCGTGGTCTACCGGGGGC
>CAZBUI010000295.1:0-1742 GCA_964495055.1 uncultured Candidatus Bathyarchaeia archaeon
AACAACTTCTCAGGATATCCGAGCGGATCGAAGAGACGGAGGAGGCCCCAGAGGAAGACGTGCGCCAAGAAGCCCCTGAGGTCCCGGAAGAAGAGCCCCTAGAGGAGGAGACGGGTGACGAGTGGTTCGACGAGGACGAGGCCTACTACAGGCGAAGGAAGCCTTGGAGAGGCACCGACGTGAGAGGGCCGTTCCTGGGTGAAGACTTCGGGGACCGTCTAGGCGACTACATAGGCGGCTTCGTGGAGGACGTCATGGAGGGGGTGACCAGCGAGCTGGAGCGGAGCCTCTTCCGGGGTGAACGGCCGGAGAGGGAGAGGCCCACCGTGATGAGCGAGGGCGAGGTCCAGCGCACTGCCTCCGTCATGAGCGCCCTGGGCAACGATCACAGGATAAAGATACTGAAGGAGCTTACCTGGGGCGGGCTGTATGCGAGCGACCTGCAGGACGTCCTCAAGGAGATAAGCGCCAGCACGCTGAGCAGCCACCTGGACGTGCTGCAGGAGGCGGGGCTCATTGTCCAGGAGAGGCGGCGGGGCAGGTACCTCATCACCATGAGTGGCAGGCTGGCCATAAAGATGGCGTCCAGCATAGCCAAACGCGTGAAGATCCGCGTGGAGCCCGGGGGCTACACCTAGGTCACTTGTTGTGACCACAAAAGGCGTTCAAAATAGGTGAGTCCACATTATAAGCGCGGAAAATGAGAGGGTTTGATGGTGAAGGCGACGGCGTCCAGGCGGCTTTCTGGTATGCGCGGGTTTACCGTCGTCTGGCTCGGTCAACTCGTGTCGTTTCTCGGCACGGGTATGACCCAGTTCGCCCTCACCATCTGAGCGTGGGAGAAGACGGGAGAGGCCACGGCTCTCGCCCTGGTCGGGTTCTCTTTCACGTTGTCCTACATACTGGCGAGCCCCTTCGCGGGCGCCCTGGTGGACAGGTGGAACAGGAAGCTCGTGACCATGCTGAGCGACGTGGCCTCGGGCTTGTCTACGCTGGCGGTGCTGACGCTGTTCACGTCGGGGAGGCTGGAGGTGTGGCACCTGTACTTGACTTCCGGGTTCTCGGGGGCCTTCCAGGCCTTCCAGTTCCCGGCGTTCTCGGCCGCCGTCACCATGATGCTCGACAAGGAGCAGTACGCCAGGGCCAACGGGATGCTGAGCCTCGTCCACTCCGCCTCAGCCATCTTCGCGCCGGTGGCGGCCGGAGTCCTCCTCCCCGTAACCGGTCTAGGAGGCATCATGACGTTCGACGCCCTAAGCTTCGTGGCCGCCGTGGCCGCGCTAGCGGTGATACGCATCCCCCAGCCCACAGGCGTCACGGAGGCGAGGGAGAGGCCGAGCCTCCTCGAGGACATCCTCTTCGGGTTCCGCTACATCCTGGCGCGTCCCAGCCTCCTGGGGCTCCAGAGCATCTTCTTCGTCGCCAACTTCACGGGTAGCCTAAGCTTCGCCCTCCTCGCCCCCATGATCCTAAGCAGGACGGGGAACGACAGCCTGGTCCTGGGAACCATCCAGTCGGCGTTCGGCGTCGGCGGCGTCGTCGGCGGCCTCCTGATGAGCGCCTGGGGCGGCCCCAAGCGTAAGGTATACGGCCTGCTCCTAGGCCTCGCCTCCAGTTCCCTGCTGAGCACCGTGCCCATGGGCCTAGGCCGGAGCGCCCCCGTCTGGGTGGCCGCCGCGTTCCTGTTCCTGTTCTTGAACCCCATCACCAACGGCTGCAGCCAAGCCATCTGGCAGAGCAAG
>CAZBUI010000296.1:0-1736 GCA_964495055.1 uncultured Candidatus Bathyarchaeia archaeon
GGCTTGATCGGAACGGGGTGGTCGTGGCGCTGGGCGGCGGAGCCGTGGGCGACCTCGCGGGGTTCGCCGCCTCCATATACATGAGGGGCGTCGCCGTGGTCCAGGTGCCGACCACGCTTCTGGCCATGGTGGACAGCAGCATCGGCGGCAAGACCGCCGTGAACCACGCCAAGGGAAAGAACATGGTAGGCAGCTTCCACCAGCCCACAGCGGTGGTCTCGGACCCCCTCCTGCTGCGCAGCCTGCCGGTCAGGGAGGTCAGGTCGGGGCTCGGGGAGGTGGTTAAGCACGGCGTCATAGCCGACGAGGCCCTGTTCCGGTACGTGGAGAAAAACACGGGACGCATTTTGGGGCTCGACCCGGAGTGCATGAGCCGCGTCGTCGGCCGAAACGCTTCCATCAAGGCCGGGTACGTGGAGAAGGACGAGCGGGACGCCAAAGGAGTCAGGGCGGTGCTCAACTACGGGCACACGCTGGGCCACGCCGCCGAGAGGCTGGCGAGTCCAAGGCTCAGGCACGGCGAGGCCGTGTCCATAGGTATGGTGTACGCCGCCGACCTGTCCGTCAGCATGGGTTTGATGGCCCCAGGGGACGCACAGAAACAGAGGCGCGTCTTGGAGGCCATCGGTCTACCCACCAAGCTGCCCCTCCTTAACGCGGATGAACTGATCAGCTATATGAGGCGTGACAAGAAATCGGAGGGCGGCGTCATCCGGATGGTGTTGCCCACGGGGATAGGAACCCCGCCCACGCTGAGGACGGTGGATGAGCCCGTGCTGGTTGAGGCTTTGGAGGCCGTCACGTGAAGCCGCAAATATGCGTCGCTGTAATCGGACGTGACACGGAGCAGATTATAGCCAGAGTCCGGGGGCTCCAGCAAGCAGACCTCGTAGAGATCAGGCTCGACCACCGCGTGGAGCCCATAGACCTGCGCCGTGTCAGGGACGCTGCAGAGACGCCGCTGATAGCCACCAACCGCCCGGTGTACCAGGGGGGACGCTCGAAGGAGCCCGAGGAGATCAGGCTGGGGGCGCTTTACGGGGCCTGTAAGGCGGGGTTCGAGTACGCCGACGTGGAGCTCGTAGCCCCAGGCTCCAGAGACGCCGTCAAGCGCGTCCACGACTTGGGCTCCAGGTGCATCGTGTCTCACCACGACTTCGAGGCCATGCCGACTTTAGGTGAACTCGGCCGCATGCACGCCGAGGCCAAGTCCATGGGCGCTGACGTGGTCAAGCTGGTGGGCACAGCCAAGTGCTACGGCGACAACATGGTATACCTATCATACCTCTCGGGGAACCCCGGGAACGTCAGCTTCGGCATGGGGCGGCTGGGCGTCCCGTCCAGGGTCATGTCCCCCCTCGTGGGTGGCGCCTTCACCTATGCCTCGACGGGGGAGGGGGAGGAGAGCGCCCCGGGGCAGCTAACGCTCACAAAGATGCGTGAAATCTACGAGGCCATGGAGGTGGAGACTTGACTTGAGGCTGTGCTACCTCGTCGGCTACCCCGTGGAGCACTCCATGAGCCCGGCGATGCACAACGCCGCGTTCAAGGCCCTCAGCCTCGACGCGGAGTACATGCTGGCGCCCGTGAAGCCAGGGCGGCTGGCCGACTTCATCGATACGATCAGGGGACCAGAGGTGATGGGCGGCAACGTGACCACACCCCACAAGGAGACGGTCATGAAGCACCTCGATCAGGTGGACGAGACGGCCCAGGCGATCGGGGCGGTGAACACC
>CAZBUI010000297.1:0-1685 GCA_964495055.1 uncultured Candidatus Bathyarchaeia archaeon
GTTGGCGTAGTCGGCCCAGCTCTTGGCCTGGGGCGGCAGTGCGTCGTTGCTGATCCTGCGCCAGCTGCTCACCATGAACCGGCGCTCATCGCCGAACCGGGGGTTGCCCCTGCCCAGCAACGTCTCGAAGCCCCAGGTGGGCACCACGACGTGGCTCTCCTCCATGTTACCGGCCTTGGGCCAGACCCGGGGCTGGATGTAGGTGTTGCTCCGATACCCGTTGGCCTTGATGGTGTCCCTCACCGCCTCCAGCAGCTCTGCCTTGGAGTAGGGCATGGCGAGGCCGTCCACCTGGGCGCTCCTGAAGAGGCGGTCCACGTGCCGACTCCAACCGAAGATGTTCAGCTCCCCCTCCGAGAGCATATCGCCCTCAACGTAAGCCTTTATCCCCTCGAAGATGCCCAGGTAGATGGGCTCCATCGCCGAGACCAGCGCCTCGCATGTAGGCTTGATCTCCCCGTTCATCCAGCAGTACTCTGAGCCATGGAAACCTGCAGACATAGAATCATTTACTACGTCATGGGACAGCGTTATAGGAATTTCTAAAACACCCTAAGGCAGTGGTTTACGCATGGCTGTCGAAGGACACGTGGCGACGAGATATTAGCAGTAATACTATTTTTCCCTCATCTGCCTTGAGGACTCCTTAATTATGACACCCTGCGTCTATTCCCGTTAAACAGGTGACGGGAATGGTGAATCTGTCAAGCATCCGAACTCGATGTAGTTATCTCATAGTTGAAGCGCTCCAAGGAGCGTTAAGGTGGATATAGAGATGTCGATTCTCAACAGGCAAACCTACCGGGTGCTGGTCGTCTCCCTGCTTATGATCGTGGTCGTTGGATCGGTCTATGTCTATGATCAGCAGAGACAGAGACCAAACCCAGCCTCAGGGAAGATCGAGTTCACCTATGCATCACCGGAGAGCCAAGGCCTGTCCAACGAGACTCTGACGAAGCTATCTGAAACGATCCACGGCTACCTAGATGAGGAGATGATAGTCGGAGCCGAGCTTGTGGTCATCAAGAATCGTTACATCGTGCTCCACGAGGCTGTGGGGTGGAAGGACCGGGAAAACGAGGTCCCCATGGAGAAGAACTCGCTGTTCAACATCCGTTCGATGACGAAACCCGTGACAGGCGCCGCCGTCCAGGTCCTGATAGACGAGGGGCGGCTCAGCCTGGACACCAGGGCCGCCGAGTACATACCGGGGTTCAACGACGAGGACTCCCGGAACATCACCGTCGGGCAACTGCTGTCCCACATGAGCGGGCTGCCTCTCTCGATAATAGCCTCCGCCGACGAGTACGAGACGCTCTTCTCGCTGGCCAACGCGACCGGCGTGATAGGGCCGGAGTTCGAGCCCGGAAGCAAGTTCTGGTACAGCGACGCCGGAACCGAGGTGCTCGGAGCCATGGTCGAGGCCGAGACGAGGCGTCCACTTGACGCCTTCGTGACGGAGAAGATACTTGAGCCCCTGGAGATGAACGACGCCTTCTACTATCACCCGGCGACTCTCAACGACTCACGCAGGGATCGGATACCCGTCCTCTACGTCGGAGGCGCAGGCGAGTGGGTGAGGGTGTGGTCCCCCGAGGAGCCGCTGTACCCGTTCGCCTTTGGCTCCCAGGGCCTGTACTGCACGCCCGTCGACTACACCTGCTTCCTTGCGATGTGGATGAATG
>CAZBUI010000298.1:0-1676 GCA_964495055.1 uncultured Candidatus Bathyarchaeia archaeon
GTACAGCAAGGAGTACATCCTCAACAGGCTCCGCGTATTCAGCGGAGAGGTGAACAACGACTTCCTAGAGGAAGAGTGATGTCGCGCAAATTATCGGTTGAAATGATAACCAGGGTCGAGGGACACGGCGGCGTCGAGGTAGTTCTCGACGGCAGCGAGGTGAAGGGCGTCAAGTTTAACATCTTCGAGGGGCCGCGGTTCTTCGAGCACATAATCAAGACCGTCCACTACGAGAAGATACCCGACATGACCCGCAGGATATGCGCCATATGCACCGCGAGCCACAGCCTAGCCTCCATCGGCGCCATAGAGAACGCGTTCGGCGTGGAGAACACCCGCCAGACCGAGTTGCTCCGTGACCTGCTGATACACGGCGAGATGATCGAGAGCCACGCCCTCCACGTCTACATGCTGGTGCTCCCCGACTTCTTGGGGTACCCGGACGCCATCGCCATGTCAGAGGACTACACCGACGCGGTGAAGAAAGCGCTGAACCTCAAGAAGACTGGGAACATGATACACACGACCCTGAGCGGGCGAGACGTACATGGCATGAACGAGAGGGTCGGCGGCTTCTCCAAGGTGCCCACCGAGGATGAGCTCACCAACGTGAAGAACATGCTGGAGAAAGTGCAGCCGGCGGCTGAGCTGGCCGTCGAGCTCTTTAAGGACTTCGAGCTCCCCGGCTACAGCGAGTCAGACAACGTCCACATGGCCATCGACCCGGGCGACAGGTTCGGGTACCTCGGCACACACGTCCTGGTCTCGGGCGGAGGGAGACACCCTCAGGAGGACTACGAGAAGCTCACCAACGAGAAGGTGTACAGACACAGCTACGCCAAGCACTCGACGTATGGCGGGGCCCCGTTCATGGTGGGGGCGCTCCCACGGGTCCACCTCAGCCATGGCAAGCTCACAGGAACGGCGCTGGAGCTGTACAAGCAGCACGGCGACATGGTCGATCCCCGGAACACGCTGAGCAACAACTTCTGCCAGGCGCTGGAGCTCGTCTACTGCGTGGAGAGAGGCATAGAGACCATAGATGCGCTGCTCAGCGATGGGCTGGAAGACGAGGCACTCGTAGAGTTCGAGGCCCACGAGGGTAGGGGTATAAACGCCGTAGAGGCCCCTCGCGGCCTGCTGTACCACGACTACACCTTCGACGAGGACGGCTGCATAACCAAGGCAAACATAATAACGCCGACGGCCCAGAACGCCGCCAACATAGAGAAGGACATCCGAGTAATAGCGGGGAACCACGCGGGCGATGACGCCGAGCTGCTGAACAACCTCGAAGTGATGATCAGGGCCTACGACCCGTGCATCTCGTGCTCGGTCCACCTCGCTAGACTCAAGTAGCCTTTTCTCTCCCATTTTTCCTGAACCTTTTCAAACAATTTATAACCAGCCGACCGGAGGCTTTGCTAGCATTGACCTCTGATAGAGAACAGACGCCCATACGGGGCTTAATGGTTGGTTTGCTGGGGATCATCTTATCCACGGGGCTCCTCGTGGCCAGCCTCTGGCAGATCGAGATAGCGTCCGCGTTCCCCGGCGACGTGTTCGACTTCCCCTTCTACCTGTGGCGGGTGAACAAGTGGTGGGCCAGGGACTTCTGGTACATGGTCAACGTGGTCTCTTGGGTGCTGGCGGTTCTCTCCACGGCCTCCCTCGTC
>CAZBUI010000299.1:0-1665 GCA_964495055.1 uncultured Candidatus Bathyarchaeia archaeon
CCCTGTCGATACAGTGTACCTATGATGGTGCAGCTACGGCCGGCGTTCGCGTCCACGTGCGCGCCAGCGACGACGGCTTCGCCTACGACACGGCGGATTGGGCAGCCTTCGACAACGAGCCGGCGGCAGGGGGGACTGTGCGGAGGACGGCGGAGGTGAACGCGAGCCCGCGCTTCGTCAAGGTGATCGTAGAGAACTTGGACGCGCAGCACAGCGTTCAGGACCTGACTGTCTCGGCAGTACTGGGAGGCTAGGAGATAGCCCCAGCTTGGGTGTGGTCGTGAGAGCCGTTCACAGCGCCTGGCGGGCCGGCGACCTGTTCAGCACTTCCTGCGCTTCTACGTGGAACTGCGCAGGGCCGGGGAATGCTATAGGCAGGCGAGTGTGCGGCAAATGGACCTCAGTAGGGGGAAAGGAGGGGGGATATAGAAGATAACCATTGCAGGGTCATGTCACGTCAGAGATCAGAGGGACCGTTGGTTAGGATACGTATAATCTCTTGAGGAGGGTATGAAATGAGTAGCAAAGGACTATCGCGACGGGATTTCTTGAGGGCTGGAGTGGGAGCCCTAGGCGCAGCGGCGCTCGCTGCGTGCGCGCCAGCGACGCCGGAGGTCATCGAGAAGGAGGTTGTCGTTAAGGAGACTGTGATCGTGGCCGGCACGCCCGAAGTCATAGAGAAGGAAGTGGAGGTCGAAAAGATCATCACCGTGGAGCCAGCAGGAAGAGAGCCGGTGACCCTCGAAGCCCACATCGCCTTCACGCAAGCGGACTACGGCCTGCAGTACCAGGTCATCGAGGACTGGCGTGACATCTTCCAGAAGACCTACCCTTGGATCACTGTGAACCTGGTGTTTAACGACTGGACCGAGCATCACAACAAGATGCTGGTGCTGGCGGCGGCCAACGAGCTGCCGGACTTCATCGAGGTGCAGGCCAGCCGGTCCCTGTTGTGGATCATCGAGGGCGTCTTCCTGCCCGTCGACGACTTCGCGGCGGCCGATCCCGACTTCGACATTGACGACTTCTTTGAGGGGATCATGGGCTACTACCGGTGGGAGGGCCAGACCTACGCGCTGCCCTACGACCACGGCCCCTCCATCCTCGGGTACAACAAGACCATGTTCGACGAGTTCGGCGAGGAGTACCCCGACGAGACGTGGACGTTTGACACGCTGCTGGAGAAGGCCAAGACCTTCACCACAGATGAGACCTGGGGATATAGCGGCATGCCCGGGGGCTGGGTCCTCGAGCCCAATCACCTGATGCCCTGGGGCGGACTGCTGTTCAACGAGGACGAGACCGAGTGCGTGATCACGATGCCCGAGTCCATCGAGGCACTCCAGTGGTGGGTGGACATGAGGTATAAGCACGGGGTCGTCCCCACCCCGGCGCAGTCCGAGGTACTGGCGGCGCTGGGTGGAGACTTCGTCAGCGGCAAGGTGGCTATGACCCGCGTGGAGCCCTGGTTTGCTCCCACGTACAACACCCTGGCTGACTTCGAGTGGGCCGTGGCGCCCTGGCCCAAGGGGCCTGTCACGCGCAGCGCGGCCGGTCTGGGCAGCGGCTACGGTATGACCAAAGACACGGAACACCCCGAGGAAGCCTGGCTCTGGACTGCCTGGATGACGTCCAGCGAGGGGCTGTCCTTCGTGTGGGCAGTCA
>CAZBUI010000300.1:0-1632 GCA_964495055.1 uncultured Candidatus Bathyarchaeia archaeon
ACCGGCACGTGGACGGGCCTCCCGGTGGCCCTGTCCCTCACGACTATGGTCTTCTCGGTCATCTCCCGCTCCTCAGCCTGTCGATTACCCCCAGCTTCAGGGCGCAGTTAAAGCAGAAGTCCAGCTCGCCGCCGCGGCCCTCGTCCAGGAACAGGATCAGGGGCACCCCGACGATGAGCCTCCCGCAGCCCAGGCACGGCGCCACGTTTCCCCTCGCCTTCAGCGGCGTGAACTCGCGGCCCAGCATCCTCACCTTCATGCTCGCGTACTCCCAGCCGGCGGCCTCGCGTCTCTCGTACATGGGCGCCTCGAACCTCATGGGGCACCCGGGGCCGTGGCGCTCGGCTATCTCTACGACGCCGTGTAGGCCGTCGCCCTCCACCTCCGTGACCCTGACGTGGTGACGGGCGCCGCACACCTCGCAGAAGTCGGCGGCGTCCATCCACTCGCCCCTCGGGTAGTCTCCGAGAATCCGCGGCCTGCCGCCCTCGACCGTCAACGCCTCTCCTTCCTGGAGCCGTGCCCCGCCCGCTCCCTGCTGTAGACCTCGCCCCGGCCCAGCGGCGACTTCATCCTCTCCACCCGGGGCAGCCCCTGGATGTACATTATGAGCTTGAGCCAGCGGTAGACGGTCTCCCAGCTGCTCCCCGACACGCGTGAGATCTCCTCGATGGTCGCGTAGCTCCTCACGGGAAGGGCCTCCAATATGGCGTCCACGATCTCCTCGTACGATTTCCTCGGTTTCCGCGGCGGCGTCAAACCGGGCTCCAACCTCCCTCCAAGCATGGAGCCGGCGAGTCATGGAGCCGGAGCGAGACTCGCCCAGAGGGAGACAGTCGCCCATAGTCTTGAGTCGAGGCGTGTTGATGTTCCGCCCCCTGGGGTGTTTTCCGCGTGACTTCACCCATCCGCCTCAGGCTCCTCCTCCGGCGTCTCCTGGCCCTCTGCGAGCATCTCGCACACCTCCGCGAGGCCCAACGCCACGGCGACCATGCCCCGGTCCCTCTCGGTCTCCGCGTAGGCCTCCTTGATCCTGGCCAGCGTCCTGAAGGCCTTGGCCTGCCTCCTGAACTCCCTGGCGTAGACCTCCCGCTCCATCAGCGCCAGTCCTCCCTCTTCGCCTCCTTGAGCAGGGGGCAGCGATCGCAGATCACCTCGAGGCGCTCCACCAGCTCGTCCAGCCTCTCCTCGTGCTCCTTGACCACGTTTATGATGAGGTCCAGGACGTCGATCTTCTCCGTGTAGCTCAACCCATCTCCCCCATCACGAACTCCAAGAGCGTAAGCTGCCCCAGCGACGGGTCCCGCACCCGGCCCAGTATCATCTCCCTGCTCGCGCCGCCGCGGCTGCACAGCGGGCAAGTCACCTCCCTGGGCGCCTCCAGCGGCTCCTCCTCGATTCCCCGCTCCCTCTTCACCTGGCCTATGAGCTCCAGGCCCTCTTTGGTGGACACCCCGTACCCGATGGCGACCTCCCAGGAGAGGTACTCCTCGTCGGGCTCGGGGTGGACGCGTCGGATGCAGGTGACGCCGGCGGCGTCGAGAGTGCGGGCCACGGCCTCGTTGGCCTCGATCATGAACATCTCGATGATGCGATGGGTGAAACTGGTGTCCTCCGGGTGGGCGTCGACGA
>CAZBUI010000301.1:0-1627 GCA_964495055.1 uncultured Candidatus Bathyarchaeia archaeon
CCTCGCCGAAAGGAACCTCGAGGTAGTCGAGTCCATCACGTCGGACATCCTCGTGCTTCTGGACGAACCCAAAACCACGTCTGAGGTACAGGCGGAGCTGTGCACCGGCTACGGGCTGGACCTAGACGTCGTTCAGCAGTACTACCTGATCCACACCACACTCATGGCGTACCTTGGCAGCCTCTACGAGGAGAAGACCCTAGAGATCAGGCTGGAGGGCAACACCCTCAGATGGGTTAAAGTCCGGTGACGCTCGGCGTGGAGGCGGAGGCACCCGGCTTTATGAAAAAGAGCCCATGAACGCCAGCCATAATCTTATCACCCCGGAAACAGAGTGAAAAACATGCCCGACGTCGTTGAACTAACCATAGCCCGGTTCCACTCAGACCTCAGGGAAGGCGCGGTGACGTGCCGCGGCCTCGTGGAGGCGTACCTTAGACGCGTCGAGGAGTACGATCAGCCCACGGGGCTCAACGCCTTCGTGGTTTTGAACCCGAATGCTTTGAACCGGGCCGACATGCTCGACGAGGAGTTCCGAAGGACGGGAACGCTTCGGCCGTTGCACGGCGTACCCGTGGCCGTCAAGGACAACTACGACACAGTGGGCCTCCAGACGGCGGCGGGTAGCCTCGCCATGAAGGGGAGCACGCCCCCGGACGACGCCACGCAGGTGAGGAGGCTCCGGGAGGCGGGGGCGGTGGTGCTGGGGAAGACCAACATGGCGGAGTGGGCGTTCAGCCCCTACCAGACGGTAAGCAGCATCGCCGGCACCACCAAGAACCCCTACGACCTTGAACGGGTGCCCGCGGGGAGCAGCGGAGGCACCGCGGCCGCGGTGGCCGCCAACCTGGCCCTGGTGGTCTTGGGCACCGACACCGGTAACAGCATCCGGGGCCCCAGCAGCCACTGCTGCCTCGTCGGGGTGCGCAGCACCATGGGTCTCACCAGCCGCGACGGCATAGTGCCTCTGTATCTGAGGAACGACGTCGGCGGCCCCATGTGCAGGACCGTCGAAGACGCTGCCCGGGTGCTCGACGCCACAGCGGGGTACGACCCCGCCGACCCAGTAACGAAGCATAGCGTGGGAAAGACGCCGGATAGCTACACGGAGTACCTGGACCCAGCCGGGCTGGAGGGCAGACGCATCGGGGTGTTCAGATACTACACGGACCAGCCCACCACCGACCCCGAGGTCCTCAAGGCCTTCGAGGAAGCCATCGACGATCTGGACAGCGGCGGCGCCGAGATCGTGGACCCCCTCGAGGTCCCGGCTTCGACGAGCTGACCGAGGGCATCTGGTGCAGGACCTTCCCCCGCGACGTGGAGATCTACTTGGCGTCCCTCAGGGACCCGCCCCACAGGACCCTGAAGTCCATCGTGGACATTGGCCTCTACAGCGAGTATATTGCTGAGAGGCTGAGGGAGATGCTGGAGGCGCCGGACCCCATCTGCGGCGGCGTCTACACCGAGCCAAGGAACATCAGGCTGAGGGAAGCCGTCCAGAGAGCCATGGACGAGGCAGGAGTAGACGCCGTGGTTTACCCCACGTGGAGCAACCCGCCGAGGCTCATCGGCGACATGGAGAGCCCCCACGGCGACAACAGCCAGAAGATACCACCCCACACCG
>CAZBUI010000302.1:0-1613 GCA_964495055.1 uncultured Candidatus Bathyarchaeia archaeon
AGTTGTAGCAGCAGGGCCGGGTCATCAGGTTCGGCCGGGGCATCTCGTCGAATCGCAGGTACGTCATGCCCGGACCTCCTCCGCGGCTAGCTGGGGCTCCGTCGGGGTCTCCTGGAGGCTCCCCGGGGGCAGCGCGATGAGTAGCTCCTCCCGGTGGCGCTCCAGGTCCCTGGCGAGGACCCGGGCGGCGCCCTCCGGCGCGAGGCGCATGGCGAGGCTGATGATGGCGTCGGCGTTGACGTTGCAGCTCTGGATGCCTCCCCGCGCCCAGCGCTGGACGGTGCGCTGCGAGACGTAGAGCTGGGCGGCCAGCACCCTGGTGGCGGCCAGGGTGGCGCCTCTCCGGCTCTGCTCCTCGCTGATCCTGTCGAGGCACAGCTGCACGAGGCGGTACCGGGCCTCCCGGCTGGTGTACTCCGCCAGCGTCGGATGGCCGTCCACGGTCATGGGTCCACCTCCCTCAGCTTGGCCCTGACGTCGTCCCTGTCCCGGCCGAGCAGCCGGCAGAGCGTGGCCAGGCTCAGGTGGCTGTTCATCATGAGCCTGTGCTCTTCCCGGGGCGTCCAGGGCTCCGGCAGGTCCTCCGGCCGGGGCTTGCACTGGCTGCCCCTGCAGACGAACATCTGGAACCGCTGGCTCCAGAACCGGTCGGGGCAGTACGTCCTCTCCAAGTCGGTGCACTCCGGCGGCCTGACGCTCTCCATGGGCGTGATGGGCTCCATGAGCCTGAGGCTGGCCAGCATCTTCTCGCGCCGGGCCTGCTTCGCCGCCTCCCTTCCCTCAGGGTAGACGTGCTCCTGCCAGCTCACTCCGTGGCCTCCTCCTCGGGTTCTCTGCCGGCGAGGTACCCCAGCGCGATGCCGATGATGCACCCCACTTCGAGGCCGGCGACGCCGGAGAGCACCACGGGCGACAGCCCCGTGACGCTGTCCCTCAGCAGGGCGAGGGTCGCTAGGCTGCCTGTGCTGAGCAGCAGGGCGCCGGCGGCGAGCTTCCTGGTGCCCCGCGCCATGGAGGCGACGCGCTCCTTGAGGGTCATGCCTCAGCCTCCTGTCTGTATAGACGGTATGGACGGGGAGGCTCACCACAGTCACAGTCTGAGGCCCTGATGACATTCATCCATTCTCCCTTCCCGTCGGGTCCAGGCCACCACATCCATCGACTCCCGTGCTCACAGGATACATCAAGGAGGCCATGACCCTCTTCAATTACCTCCGACATCAGCCCGAGGCCTCCTGGTATCCTCTGCCGTGGTCCGGGACCGGGAGGGTGGGTTCGCCTGGCCTGGGCTGGGCGGGGAGCTCCTCGCCGCAGTTGATGCAGCGTAGGCTCCAGGGCACCGTCTTGCCGCAGCCCGGGCACCCGGTGACCCCGGCGGCCTCCTCACGCTCCTCGTCCTCGGCTTCGGTGGCCTCCTCCGCTGGCTCCTCGGGGAACCAGGGGTCCAGCTTGGTGCCCACGATCACCCCGAAGAACCGGGCGATGAGCAGCTTCTTGGCCCGCAGCTCGTCCGGGGGGCCGCTGGTGTCGAACGGCGCCACCACCGTCTCTCCCTCGTACTCCTCGTCCATGACGAGGTAGACGAGCTCGTGGTCGCCTAACTTGTACATCAT
>CAZBUI010000303.1:0-1612 GCA_964495055.1 uncultured Candidatus Bathyarchaeia archaeon
TCGTCCTCCAGCCGCCGCCCCTCACGCTCCCGGGCGTCCGCCACGGCGCCCAGGTAGACGCCGAGCCGTTCCACGAACCGGGCTGGCTGGGCGTCCAGCTCGTCGCTGGTCCAGCCCATGGCTGCGCAGATGGCGACGTCGTCCAGGAGTGGGCTCGGCTTGCCTCGCTTCACAGCCTCTACGATTTTTTTCGCTCCTCCAGGGTCACCCCGTTTAATCTCTGCGTATACGCGATCATCTCCTCCACCAGCTCAGGCGGCTCGATGGAGTGGATGCTCTCAAGGGTGATGGGCAGCGGCGCCCCGTCCTCGTCCACCAGGTCCCACTCGACCAGCGTCTGCACCAGCATCAGGTCGTTGAGGCGCCACGGGTCCACGTCAGGCTGCAAGCCATTGGCGTCCCGGCGCCAGCTGGTGGCCTCGCGCAGCGCCTGCTGCTTCATGCCGTAGGTCCAGGTCCTGAAGACCAGTCTGTGGCCCCGTATCTCTGTCATGTGTCTCATGTTGATCACGTGAAGCTGTGCTCCAGGTAGCCGCCGGTGAACTCGACTCTGCAGGCGATGAGGTCCTCTGGCTTGACCAGCGGGTCCACGAGCCTCATCCTGCCCTTGCTGAACTTGAGCCAATGGCTGTTGGGCAGCACCACCTTGAGCCATAGCTCCGTCTGGTCCAGGAGGTAGCTGAGGTAGGTGTCGTCCTGGAGGTTCATGGTGAGCCGTGCGTCGCATAGCTGCTCCATCTCCTCGAGGCTGCTCAGCTGTTTGCTGCCGGTGCTGTTGAACACGTAGTTGGGTTTGAGCTGGTTGTCGACGCGGAACTCCCAGTCGGTGACGCCGTCGATGGTGGTCCAGTCTGTGCCGTTGGTGCTCACCTGGACGTATGTGTCGTCCCACTCCCATGGGGTGCCGGGTCCCGCGCCGTAGCTGTGGATGGTGCTGCTCTTCGAGTCGTAGAGCTTCCCGACGAGCTCGGCGCTCCATACGACGGGTTCGCCGACGCTGCACTGGACGCTCAGCGTGTCCAGCTTGAGGCCCGTCCAGTACAGGTACAGCTTGCTGGACGCGTCCCTGTAGAGCTTGGCCTCCGCGAAGAAGTTGTAGCCGCCCAGCAGGTACTTCTGGAAATAGTCGCCCAGCTGGCCCTGCAGCCACTTCAACCCGAGGCGGACGTTCTCGCGGCGCATCAGTATGGCCACGGGTCTGCCCTCGCTGCCGCCGTCCCTGAGCGCGAACACCCGGTTGTGCTCCGGGTCATAGCTGGGCCTGAGCTCCGTCACGTACCCAATCCTGAAGAGGGTCGTCGGCGAGGCGCCCGGGCTGCCGCCGTAGCTCGCCTCATCATAGTACTTGTGCCCGAACTCGATCTGGTCCCTTCCCTTGAAACTAACCATAATAAAGCACCTCCACCCTAGTCTGGCTCCTGAAAAGCGGCGGCCTCAATCCTCCCTCGTCCAGGTCCCGCCACGCCGAGACCTCAAGGTATTCGAGGCCTCCACCTGGACTATTGCACTTGGAGTGTAGTATGCGATCCACCTCGCCGAGCATCTCCCACCGCTGCTCGGCGTCGCCCCGGCTCCAGACGTCCACCAGGTACACCGCCTCGAAGCGGCGCTG
>CAZBUI010000304.1:0-1608 GCA_964495055.1 uncultured Candidatus Bathyarchaeia archaeon
CCTCGGCCCTAGGCGCGGCGTCAAGCTGCAGGAACTTCGACATGGCCTTCCTGAGCATGTGGCCTGCCTCGGCGGCGGCCTTCAGCTCCCTGTTCTCGTCATCAAGCCTCGCCAACTCGTCCCGGATACCCTTGACGTCGGCGGCGTCGGCCTTGCTTCCTTGGAGTTCGTCCAGCTGTTTCTCAAGGCTCTTCTTCTCGGCCAGCGCCTCCTTGAGTCTGCGCTGGCTCTCCTCATACATCTCCCTGTACATATCCTCCTCCCCATCCTTCTCGGCCGTCTTCCCGGCCATGTACTCGGCGACCGCCTCGGGCCTCAGCTCCCCCAGGGCCACCCTGCGCCCCATCTCCTCGGGCACCCCCGCCGGCAGCACGTAGACGTGCACGTGCCGCTTGTCCTTGGTCTTCACCAGGAAGTGGCCCAGCCTCAGACCCTTCACCACCTCGCTGCCCCACCGCTTCCCCAGCAGATCCCTGATGGTGTTGGCCTCGTTGTTGTCCGTCTGGAAGCCGTGGATCTGGGTGCCGCACTGCTTGCGCACCTCGTTGTTGACGCTGCTGTAAGTCTGGCTGTCCACCCAGAGATCCAGGTCAAGCACCGCGCCCTCGGCGGCCATACGGACCGCCGTGCCGGTGACGGGCGTCTTCCTCGTCAGAGGTATGAACTTGCGCGCCTCGGGCAGCACCACTATGACGTCCCTCATCCGGGAGAGCACGTGGTCCATGGTCCGCTCTATGACGAGGCACTGCATCTCATAGCTCAGGTCCTCCAGGTCCATCAGGTTGACGCCCCTCACCAGAGGCAGCGACGTCGCCCACTCCCGCTGCTCCAGCTGAGGCAATATGATCTCGAAGTACTTCTCCAGCCGCAGGTACTGGCCCTTGTCGAACGCCCGGCTGCTCTCCTCCTGCAGCACCTTGATATTGGCGTAGACCTCGCCCAGGCTGGCGGCGCCCTCGCAGGCGCGCATGATCCACTCCTCGTGCCAGTCCATGCTCCGCTCCAGCGCGGCGCCGAGGAGCTCCTTGACGTACATCCAGTCGATCTCCCGGCCCCGCCGCCGGGGCTCCCTGTAAAAGGGCTGCAGCCGCCGCGCCACCTCCATCTCGATCTCGCCCCGCTTGGTCCTGAAAGCCACGGCTCGGCGGCCGCTCCTGATTATGAGGGCGTTGAGCGTGGTGGTCTTACCCGTCTGCTGGGTGAGCCCCGTAACCAGCATGTGGTCCGGGTCGATGTAGACAGGCTCGCCTGACCCCACCTCGAACCCCACCAGCATCTCCCCCATACGCATCCCTACAGGAAGTCCAGGCCCTGCTCCAGCCCCAGCTGCAGCATCCTCATGATGTGTTTCCTTCTGGTCGCGGTGCCGCGCATCTGCCTCAGCCGCCGGATGAGATCGACATAGTAGTCGATGTTCCGACCTCCCGAGAACAGCCACACCGTCACGGCGATGTGGGCCGCGTAGTCCACGACATACTGAGCCAGCCTCGCCACCTCCTCCCTCGTGAGCGGCTTATCGTCCAACAGCTTCTGGATTATAGGCTTGAACTCGGCGCTGTCCGGCCTGTGCCTCCAGTCCGGGTTCTCGAACCAGCTATCCGGCCTGAT
>CAZBUI010000305.1:0-1580 GCA_964495055.1 uncultured Candidatus Bathyarchaeia archaeon
TGGTATGGTTTATTCATGCTTGAAAGGAGGAGAACCCCAACGTACCATCTAAACATTATCCGAAAAAATTACATGAAGAAATATCCATATATTTTTAAATCATAGTAAAGAATGGTGTGTTGATACGGTATGCCCCTACAGCTAGACACAGGCAAGGAAGGTCTGGAGATGTTCTTCAAGGACTGGCAGGTAGAGGCCCTGCGCTACCTCTGGACCGTACAGCCCGAAGGCGCCAACAGCAGAGAGGTCTGGACCAACGTCAACCACCGCATACAGGGCAGCATCAGCAGAGCCAGCATAATCAACTATCTGAACGCCATGGTCGACGAAGACCTCCTCATCTACACCGAGGAAACGGGCAAGGGAGGCCACCACAGAGTATACACCATGAAGTACGGCGAGGCAGAGTTCAAACAACGAATCGCAGGCCAAATCATCTCGAAGCTCCAAGAATACCCAGAGGAAACACGGATGGTACTTCAAACATAGCAATGGTTGTGGACGCTACTCTGGGTTGCAGAACCTGCAGGGGCTCCACAGCATGTCGAGGTCCCGGCAGAAACGCTCAGCCTCCCCGGGCGACTCGAAGCTATACCAGCCACCGCTGTTCGTCATCTCGTTGACACCCTTAACGCGCTGATCATGGGGCCTGCACCAGATGCACGTCTCCCTGTGCAGCTTCGCTATCCCTGTGGACCTGTCGACGTTCACCCAGTAACCCATATACTCCGCCTCCACTCGAGACCTGAAAAGGGATACCGAGAGGGAATCCATAGAGTACAACCAGGGAGGCCCCTAACCCTTAATTGAAATACTCTCAGGCTTGATCACCTCGTCCCACACCTCTAAATCCGTCTCGCAGCCCAACAACGTCAACCTGCTGACGCCCATCCTGACCCTCCCCGGGCCGGCCTCCTGGAGCAGGAACCCCGCGAACAGGGCGGCCGGGCAGATGAAACGCTCGCCATGGAGGCCCCTGCAGCTGTTCCCGAAGACACAGTCAACCACCTTGACCCTCCACGACGACCCGAAACGATTCTCCTCGTACTCATAGCTGACCTTCTCGGCCAGCTCGTTGGCCTCGAGGAACCTGCAGCACCTCTCCAGGGTCGCCTCGGGGTCGTTGTACTCGATCAACCCCAGCATCTTGAAGTCTATGAAATGGTACATGGTGTCCTCAAGGTACCTGGTCACCTTCTTCATGCGGCTCCTGGGCACTATGCCCATCGCGAAAGCCATGAACGACAGAAAGAGATCGTGAAAGAACTTGGCCAGCTCAATATTATCTACTCGCACACACTCTTCAGACATATGGCGTCATTTACATTCCAGTGATTATAATAAAGATATGAAGCGTGAATGCATAGAAGTAACACCTATAACGTGACTAATCATCATGCACCAGAAAACATGAACATTTCTTAATATACACGTATTTGATACAATCTGAAGACTTTACTCATTAAGCTTAACATGAAGATTAATATGTTAACTTTTATAAAACAAACAGGATTAAACTAACCTAATGTCCCACGAGATATCACGCGGGAAAGGTGATATCGGGGCCAGGCTGAGCTTCA
>CAZBUI010000306.1:0-1576 GCA_964495055.1 uncultured Candidatus Bathyarchaeia archaeon
CCCTCGCCAGAGCCATGGCCTGCGCCTCCCCGAGGTGTATCTCCTTGGCGCCGTCGGCCAGCGAAGCCAGAAGGAGTCCGCAACCCACACGGGTAAGAACAGCACGGCGAACACCCCTTGGGCGGCGTCGGCGCAGGGCGCCTCACTCTCCTCGTATCTCTCGGGCAGCACCTCGTCACCTCACACGTTCAGCCAGCCCATCCACGAAGCTCTTCTTTACCGCAATGATCACAGACAGACGAGACGGGGCAGACCGTGCATTTGGGGCTGCGTGCACTGCACACAAGATAACCCAAATCTAAGACCCCAAAGTTGAAGCGTCTCTCTTTATCGATATCCGAGGGAACCAAAAGGCCGGCGAACCTCCACAGCGCTTTATCTGTGTGAGGCCTCTTCTTTTCAGAAGCAAATGAAAACACCCTCGATATGATTCTTATCATGTTTCTATCCAGCAACGGTCTGGGTACATCATAAGCTATGAGCTGAATCTCGGAGGCGATATAGTCCCCGACGCCCTTTAAGGATTTTAGCTGACTGTACTCTGCAGGCACCTGGCTGTCATGCTCCTCCGTTATTGTTCTGGACGCTGCTTTCAGCTGCTCTATTTTTATATTCTCCATGCCCAGCGTTAGAATTTCTCTTCTGAGCTCCTCGTCATCAGCCTCTATGATATGCGCCGCGGTGGGGTATTTTTAAATAAAATCATCGTAGACCTCAAGCACCTGGTTTACAGTGGTTTTCCGCAGCAAGATCCCCGCCACTAGAACCCGCCATGGGTCCTTTGTGTTTCTCCAGGGCAGATTCTTTCTTCCGTTGAGATCATACCACTCCATGAGGAGATCTTGGAAGAGCGCTGTCTTGTCTTTATTGATGCGGTTAAAATCCTCGCCGTCATCGCAGTCTTTCACAGCCGCGTCATCCCTATACTTATCAAAAACGTAGCGGTATTATACTATTAAACAAGCTGGCTTGTACCATAAAGGGAGCCCATTGTATGGAAAAAAGGACAGACGCGGATAAGATCAACGTCGTTTCACTGTTTTCTAGGGCTGGAGGGCTGGACCTGGGTTTGACTCAGACAGGGAGATACGAGGTCCTGCTTGCCAACGAGATACTGCTCAAACCCGTCCAGACGTATTCAAGCAACTTCAATGTGAAGATCCTTGAGCTCAGCCCGAAGTTGGAGGATCTGCCGGGCATATCCTACGGCGACGTGGAGAGGCTGGACTTCAGCGGCGTCGGCGACGCAGAGGCGGGGCTTCTGGTTGGTGGGCCGCCTTGTCAGGATTTTTCGATCGTGAGGGGCCCCTCGTTTGAGCGCCGGGGCATTAATGTGCAGAGGGGCAGGCTGTACACCCACTTCATCAGGGCGCTGGCTCGTTTTCATCCGAACGTCTTCATCATGGAGAACATGCCCGGCCTCAAGAGCGCCAACAAGGGCAGCGCCTAGAACACGATCATGGAGGACTTCAACAACCTGCCTGAGAGGTGGAGGGAGACCAAGGACGCGGCGGGCATTATCGACGAGAACGAGAACAGGGGCTACCCCGGGTACAACATCGTCCATAAAGACGCG